>CAYXDA010000088.1:0-8781 GCA_964463615.1 uncultured Treponema sp. | reverse complement strand
GTTTCCGAATTTTTTTCGTAATGAGTCGAACTGTTCGGCTGTTAAATCGTTCAAGGATTTTACGCCAAGCTCTTCCAATGTTGGAGTTTCTATTTTTTTAGAAAGAATTGCCCAATAAGCAACAAGGTTTGTGTCTGCACCGGAATGCGGCTGAACATATGCGTATTCTGCGCCGAATAGTTTTTCCGCTTCGCGTGCGGCGTTTTGTTCTATAGCGTCGATATTAACGCATCCGCCGTAATAACGGTGTTCCGGATAACCTTCTGCATATTTGTCTGTAAGCAAGTTTCCCATTGCAGCCTGAACATTCAAAGAACAGTAGTTTTCCGAAGCAACAAGTTTTAAGTGGCTGCGCTGATTTTCAAGTTCGTTTACGATGGATGCGGCAATTTCCGGACCGACAGCGGCAACTTGCTGAAGGTTTGCAACATATGCTGTCATAGCGGCATTTGGTTTTCCGCAAGATGAAAGATATTCTTCCAATGGTGTAGACATAGATTCTCCCATAAGTCTGCCGTATTATGTTTTGCCAGACTTGGCAACAGAGTACGGCAATAACTTTAATAAAATTGAGTAATTTTACATATTTAACGTGTGTTTTTCAATATAAGAATATTGTTTTAAAGTTCCGGATGATTGTAAGATTTTTTGTTAATCCCGGCCGGGGTGTTACGGGGCTGTGTGCGTATTCCGTTTTGCCCCGTACGGTGGGGTAGGCCGAAAACGCTGTGCGGTTGAGGCTAGGGGCGGTTGTCCGCCCCTTATAAAAATTATTTGTGTTTTGGTTTTTCTTCTGCAACAGAAACTCTGACTTTTCTTCCGTCAAAATCTTTTCCGTTAAGGTTTGAAATTGCTTTTTGGGCTTCGTCATCGTCCAGCATTTCTACAAATCCGAATCCTTTTGAAATTCCGCTTGCTTTGTCTTTGATGATTTGCACAGAAAGAACTGTTCCGAACTGTGAAAATTTTTCTGAAACATTTTCTTCCGAGGTCTTGAAATTTAAGTTACCTATGTATATTCTTTTCATATAACTAATCTGCTGAATTTTTTAAGGAAAATCAATTGGTTTTAAATTACATTGGACAATTTTTTAGTTTTGCGGGCGCATTGTGCATTCTTCTTTTTGGAATGGATATGCTTTCAAATGGAATTCAAAAGGGTGCAGGAAACAGCTTGCAGGCTCTTCTTGGAAAAATCACAGGGAATAGGTTTACCGCTGTCCTTACGGGTGTTGCGGTTACAGCTATAATTCAGTCTTCCGGCGCGACAACTGTAATGGTTGTAAGTTTTGTAAATGCGGAAATTCTTTCACTTACACAGGCTATTGGAATTATTTTCGGTGCGAATATAGGAACAACTGTAACAGCGTGGATTGTTTCGCTTTTTGGTTTTTCGTTCAGTATGGAGGCATTTGCGGTTCCTATCTTTGGATTGGGATTTGTACTGCGTTATTTTAAAAAATTAAAAATCCATAATTTTTCTTATTGTTTTATGGGCTTTGCGGTTCTTTTTATGGGGCTCGGACTTTTGCAGGATTCGATGAAGTTTGGACCATCTGCAATTGCGCTTATAAACAAGATTTCTGGTTTTGGTTTTATCGGGCTTTGCATAGGAATTCTGATTGGTGCTTTTTTTACTGCTCTTATCCATTCTTCTTCTGCAATGACTGCGATTGTTCTTACAATGGCGGCTAACGGTTCTCTTACCTGGGAACTTTCTGCGGCAATTGTTCTTGGAAGCAATATCGGTTCTACGATTGACGCTGTAATGTCTTCTTTTGGAGCGAATATAAACGCAAAACGTACGGCTGCGGTTCATGTTTCATTTAATGTTGTGGGAACAATGCTTGCTCTTACTTTCTTCCAGCCGTTCCTTAAACTTGTTGATTTGCTTGTACCGGGAACGCCGGCTTCCAATATTACAGTGCATATTTCTATGCTTCATACTGTTTTTAATGTTTGCGCTACTTTAATTTTCCTTCCTTTCGTTGATCAGATTGCGGCTCTTGCCCAAAGATTGATAAAATCTTCGCCGAAAGAAGAGGATTCGCACTACAAGCTGCCGGCTATTTTGCCTGTAAATCATATTTCTGCTGATGTTTATGCTTTCCAGATGCAAAAAGAAATTGCAAAAATGGCAAGCCGGGTTATGGGAATGTTGGATTCTTTAAGCCAGAGCATAAACAGTTCAGAAGCGGAAGTTCAGGAAATTTCGGAAAAAATTGCGGCTGATGAAGCTTATGTTGACGAGATGAATGTGGCGATTTCGAACTTTTTGCAGAAATGTTCACGGCTTACCAATGCGAACAGCAACGACAGGCAGAATTATTCGCGCCTTATTCATGTTACGCAAAGCATAGAAGATCTTAGCGATGAGTGCTGTTCTATGATTCATACGATTTCGAAATATGTTTCTGAAAAAAATATTATGCCTGGTTCGGGTAGAATCAAAAAACTTTTGGCTTATTTTGAAGAAGTTAGAATTTTTTATGAGCAGGCATGTACTTTTATTGCGCTTGGAATTTCGGATGATGAGCGCAATGTTTCCAGCGAAATAGAAGATAACATTGACCGCACTAAAAAAGAGCTTCAGAAGGCGAGCCGAAAACGAATTGAAGCGGGCGGTGATGTAAAGACAGAACTGCAATATATGGATATTGTTCGTAAGATTGAGCGTGCGGGCGACTGCGTTTATGCAATAATTCAGGCGCTTTCCATAAAATAAAAGCGGTTTTCGTTTTATTAAATTATAAAAAAGACTATGCTGAACAAAAGTTGATTAAAAATCGTTGTTCGCGCATAGTCTTTTTTTGAAGTGACAAATTTGCGGTTTTATAATCAGCAGTTACTGTTTTTACTTTTCTGTTCGTCCTTTTGTGAAAGAACTTTTTCAAGATATTCTTTTAAGCTTTCTGCAAGTTTGTGTTCCGCTTTGAAGGTAAGAATATAGTGCGATTTTTCTTTAAGTTCTTTCTGTCTTTGAGCAAGGTGATTTTTGTAGTTTTCAATTCTGAGGATGACTTTGTTTTCCTTTGCAAAGGTTCTGATTTTTGCCATAACTTTGAACGAGTAGCATAGGTCAATAAAGAAAACTCCGTAGAAAAATCCGATGACAAAAGAAAATGAAATATGATTTGTAAACCAGAAAAGACCTGCTTCTATGCGCGGATGAATGAAAAAATAGTAAACTGCGCTTAAAATCCACCAGAAAAGACTGTAAAGCGGACATATAATTCCCTGTATGTTTCCCCATTGGCTTCTGTAATCCCAAAGCATGATTTTCATTCCTTTTATAAAAATAAGTCCGGCAATATATTCAAAAAATGTGATTGCCGCCGCCATGCAGACAAAAAGAACAATTTTTTGAAGAATCGGGTTTTCTATAAAGGAAACATTGATTTGTGCAAGAAGAAAAAGCATTATTAAAGAAAATCCGTACAGGGGAAGATATGGTCCTGTTAAGAATCCGGGATTCACCCATTTTTTTTCTACTCCTTCTACAGGAGCAAAGCGTCTGTAGATTACTTCTATTGACCAGCCTATAATGCTGCCGACGCAAAATAAAAATGCTAGAACTAAAAATAACGACATGTTTAAAAGAATACAGAATAAGAATGGTAAAATCAACTGTTAAAGTTTTTATTGAGAAAGGGCTTTTGAAAAGTTCTTTGTATGATAACTTGTGGTATGTGCTAATTTTTTTTCTTTGTGTTATAATTTTTTTATGTATTTAGGAGATGATTACAAGCATTTTTTGCTGCCTTCAACAAACAGGCGCGATTTTATTGTTGAATGGCTTGGTGCGCGCGGTGTAAAGTCTGTTGTTATGCCGATTGACGGTCATGAGCACATTTATGTTGTGTTTCCTAAAGAGTGTTATAGTCCGGTTTTTAAAATAAAAACTGTTATTGCGCATTATGATATTTTTAATGGAAGTCCTGGCGCAAATGATAATTCTTCTTCTGTATTTGCGCTGATGAACTGGGCGGTCAGGCTTTTAAAAAATGGCGGCCAGCACAATGTTCGTCTTGTTTTTACAGATGGCGAAGAAATTGTTTCTGCTGCTGGCGGAAATGATTTTTCCGGAGCAGGAACTAACGTTTCTAGACAGGGTGCGTTTGGTCTTGCAAATGTTTTTAAGCGCCTTAATATTACAGATGATGATGTTTATGTTTTTGATTGCGTTGGGCGCGGAACTGTTCCTGTTCTTGCAAAAAATGTGCTTTCAAAAAAAGTTCCGGAAAAATTTAAAAAGAAATTTTTTGCGTTGAAAGAGCAGACGGAACTTGTTTTGCGTTCTACAAGCGGCGGAAATTTTGTAACGCTTCCGGTTTCTTACAGCGATAATGCCGGTTTTTTGGCAAACGGAATTGCTGCGGTTTGCGTGACTATGCTGCCGGTTGAAGAGGCGAATAAATATATGTTCGATTTGATGCGTTTTCCGCCGCTGGAAGATTTTGTTATGAACCATAAAGTTGCGGAGGGAGTGCGAAAAAATGAACTTGAAAATCTGCTCCCTGAAACTTGGAAAAAACTTCATACAAAAGATGATAATTTTGAATCTTTGAGCGAAGAGAGTTTTTCTCTTATGGAAAAAATTTTGGACTGCATAGCCGCTTTGAAAACGGTTTTTGCATAAAAGTCCGGACTTTTGCTTGAGGTTGCAACTGAAAATTATTTGCTCAGAAAACAAGTTGTTCTTTTTTATAAAACAGGGCGTTGCGGGGCAGTTTGCGGTTTTTCTATTTGCCCCGCTGGGTAGGGTAGCACGCAACGAAGTGCGGGCGTAGGGCGGGGCTCTGCCCTAAAAAAAAATGCAACTTTTTTTTATGAATATTGTCTATAATATTGTAAGCCATTTTGGCAGGAGATTTAAATGAAAAAGAATATTCCAATTTTCTTTGCGGCGGATGATAATTATGCGCCTTTTATTGCTGTTACACTTGAGTCCATTATTGATAATGCGAGCAAAGATTATCATTACAGTTTTTATATTCTGACAACAAATATAAGTGAACAGTATAGTTCGGTAATTAAAAAATATAATTCGGAAGATGTTTCTGTTGAATTTGTGCCGCTTGGTAAAACGATTGATTCTGTTAAAGAAAAATTTGCAATTCGTGATTATTATTCAATGGCAACTTATTACCGCTTTTTTATAGCGGATATGTTTCCGCAGTATGACAAAGCTTTGTATTTGGATTGCGATATTGCGGTTCTTGGCGATATAAGCGAACTTTTTAATACAAATGTAAAAGATTTTTTCCTGGGCGCAATTCCGGACGAGTCACTTTTTAAGTATGAAGCTTTTGGCGATTATGTTGAAAAGGCTCTTGGTGTTCCCCGTGAAGAATATTTTAATGCGGGAATTATGGTAATGAATCTTGCGGCTTTCAGAAAGTTTGATATTCTTTCGCAGTTCATTGAACTTATGAAAAAATACAAATTCCGCGTTGCGCAGGATCAGGATTATTTGAATGTTATTTGTAAGAATAAAGTTCGTTTTATAGAAACCGGCTGGAATAAAGGCGCAATTTTTACACCTGGATTTGATGAAGACACACTTAAGCTTGTTCATTATAATTTGAACAGAAAGCCGTGGCATAAAACCGGCGTAAAGTATGAGGAATATTTTTGGAAGTACGCGGACAGAACTGAATTTGCAGAGCTTATTCATAAAAAACTTGAAAATTACAGCGATAAGGCGCGTGCTGCTGATGACGCGGGATTGGAAAATCTTGTTGCTATGTGCGCCAAAGAAGCGGAAAGCGAAAATAACTATTACAACACTTATGTTAAGAGATATGATATATGGAAAAATCTGCTGAAAGACTTGAAATCCTTGCTAAAATCGATGAGTACGAGCGTAACAAATGGTGGGCACGCGATGTTGAAGCTGACCCAGAAACTGTTCCGCTGACTTTAGACAAAGTTGATTATTTTCATAAAAAACTTTCAACAAAAATTTTAATAAAATTCGCGAATTTTCTTGGACGCAGGTTTATAAATGGTCTTATAAAACAAAAAGCGCTTATAATAAAGGAAGTTCGCGGATTGGAACAAAATTATCTTCCGCTTGAAAAAAGCGGAGCGATCATTACTTGCAATCATTTTAATCCGTTTGACAATTTTGCTGTTTACAAGGCGATTGAAGGTCATGTAAAAAAGAACGAACTTTATAAAATTATCCGCGAAGGAAATTACACTAATTTTCCGGGATTTTTCGGATTTTTGTTCCACTATGCGAATACAATTCCGCTGAGTTCAAATCTTAGTTGCATGAAAGAGATGATGAAGGCGGTTTCCTATTTTTTAAAGCGCGGCGAAAAAATTCTGGTTTATGCGGAACAGGCGCTCTGGTGGAATTACAGAAAGCCGCGCCCGCTGACTTCCGGAGCATTCCGTTTTGCTGCGGAAAACGATGTTCCTGTAATTCCAATGTTTATTACAATGGAAGATTCTGATATTGTCGGAAGCGACGGATTTTTTGTGCAGGAATATACAATTCACATTCTTCCGCCGATTTTTCCGGATAAGGCAAAGTCTGTAAAAGAAAATGCGGAAGAAATGAAGGAAAAAAATTATGCGCTCTGGAAACAGACGTATGAAGAATTCTATAAAAAACCGCTTGTTTATTTAGACTGAAATAAGGAAAAATTATGCTTTTTTACATTATTTGTATTTTCGGCGGCGATGCTGCAATCATTCTTCTTAATATTTTTGCGCTCAAAAGCAATTTTGCACAGGATTCTGCATATTCTTCTTCATTTTTGCTTGTAGCCGGACTTTTGCTCATTGTTGTTCTTGTTGCGATAGATGGTCTTTCCGCATTTTTAATCCGGCGACTTCCTGAAAAATGGTTTTCCTATAAAGTTAAGTTTCATAAAGTTGAAAAAAAAGAATGTAAGTTTTATGAACATCTTGGAATAAAATATTGGAAAGACCACATTCTTGAGCTGGGAATGTTTACGGCATTCAGCAAAAAGCACGTTCAAAATCCGGAAAGTCCGGAATATTTCGAACGCTTTATTCTTGAATCAAACTACGGCGCGGTTATTCACATTGCCGGCGTTTTTCTGGGCTTTTTGATTTTATTCATCTATCCGCGGAATTTGCTTCTTTCTATGAGCTTGCCGGCTGCAATCATAAACGCTGTTATGAATATTTTCCCGTTTATGATTTTGCGTTATAACTTGCCGCGCCTGGAGCGGATGCGTGCAATTTTGGTAAAAAAACAGAGCCGCGGCCGCTAATTGCAAAGATTTTTTGCTGCGTAATCGCAAAAAGTGCAGATGTTTTCTGTGCGCGGAATTTCGTGCCCGGAAAATATTCTGCTCTCTTTAAGTTGTTTTTCGGCTTGCGGAATCAGCGAAGAAAGCCCCTGTTCAAAGCAGATTTTTACCATTCTGTTGTTTTTTGCATTTTCCAAAAGCTGCGAAAAAGGAGTTTTGATTGTACCGATGAAAAGTCCGCTGTTTTCGTTTGAAAAACCGCAGCAGGGCGCAATGTTTCCGTCCGGATGAACGTAAAAAATATTTCCGGGTCCTTTGCAGAAATCTTCTTTGAACCATTTTTTGCTTTTCCAGGCGGCTGGATTTTCGCTCTGCAGCGAAGGCAAAAATCTGAAAATGCGCACAAAAACATTGTCGTTTTCTATTGCCATTTCACCAGTTCCGTCTTTTTTTGTTTCTTCGTAAAAATCAGCATTTAAAATATTCGCCAGGCGGTGTAAATGTTCGGAATCTTCTTTTAGTGGAAGTCTTGTGTCAATCACCGACTGGATTTCAATGATTTCCGGATTCTGCCAAAGTTTTTCCGCCGCATTTATAAAATCCGCAATTTTTTCTGCGCTCTGTCCGTGAAAATTGTCAAAACTTATTCCGATTTTTCCGTCAAAACCGCAATCATAGATTTTTTGCAATGCGGAAAAAAGTTCATTTTTGTCTTTCCACCAGACAGCATTCGTCATAATTCTGTCAAAAATCATTCCGCTTTTTACGGAAGTTTCCGTAACTTTGCACAAAAAATTCAAATCCAAAAAAGGCTCGCCGCCGGAAAATCCTACTTTATTTATAAATGGAAGTCCGTCCGGCGCAATGTTTTTGGCACATTCTTCTATAAAATCTGTTGCGTCCTGAATTTTCAAATGACGCGCTTTTCTTGGCACAAAACAATGGGCGCAGTGCAGGTTGCATGCATCTGTAAGCGCAAAAATAACTTCTGTCGGAAAAAATCCTTTTTGATTAGCCGTTTCTGTCATAAAATAAAGATATCACAAATATAAAATTTTATAAATTTATTTTGGGCGTTGCGCCACTTCGTGTCGCCGGGCTTTCCGTTCCAATTCGCTCCGCTCATTTCCCCTACAATCCCTAACGCATAAAAAGTTGTGTTTTTCTTCTGAAAAGTTTTGCAAAGTCCTTGGTTAAAAGCTTGTTTCTTATAACGAAACAACAACTTGTTCAGAACTTTTAAGTGACTTTAAGAACAATAATGTAAAAGTTTATGTGTCAGACGAAAATCCTGGTAGTTATAAAATAGAATATGTGGAAGAACAGGATATTGAAGGCTATGGAAAAATCTCTGTTCCTGTTGTAATGATTTTTACTAAAAGATAAGGTTTTGAACTTAACTAAAAGTTCATAGCGTTGCGGTTGTTTACGTGAAGGATTGTAAGGGCGCGCCTGCCTGTGCAGACAGGCTTGCACATTCCGCGCACGCTCATCGCGTATTTGATTGATGTAGGATTTCCGTCCACAAAAGCGGCTTTAAATAATGGAA
>CAYXDA010000087.1:0-8788 GCA_964463615.1 uncultured Treponema sp. | reverse complement strand
TCCACACTTGGAACACGTCAGTTCCAGCTGGAACTGACGTGTTCCAAGTGTGGACTTAAAGAAGTAGTCATGCTTTTTCGTGCTTTTGCTTAAAAGAAGAATCTCGCTCTGCTCAAGTCCGAAAAGGCGGTAGGCATCTGCCATCATGGGAGTTGTCGCCTGGTCGTCTGCAAGGTAAACCTTGGAACCGCACTGGGAAATAATTGTTGAGGCAACAGGACTTTTTGCCGCATCTTCAATTTCCTGAGTTGCAAAGACAACGAACACGTGCTTTTTGCGGAGGACTTTTAGCCATTCAACAATCTTCCTTGCAAAGGTTTCGTTCTTTAAAAATACCCATGCTTCATCAAGGATAAGCAATGTAGGATTTCCGTTGAACATCTTCTCGCATTCCCGGAAAAGATACATAAGGCTCGGAGCAACAGCACCCTGACTCATGTTCATCAGCGTTCCCATTTCAAACATATTCCAGAATCCCATCTGCAGGTCAGTTGCCACACGGTCAAAAAGGTTTCCATACTGACCGTCAATCAAGTAAGGGGAAAGTGAATCTACAATGTCGTTCTGCTGCGTATTTGGATTTATGTAGTCGCAGTACTGACAAAATGAAGTCAAAGTCCGAGATTCAACCTCCTTTGTAGAAAGAATCCGCACGGTCTGATAAATGGCTTTTCGCATGGTTGCGGTGATTACGGTTTTCTGTTCCGTCAGAAGGCATTCAATGAACTCGGAAGCCCACCGCATTTCTTCTTCAGTTTCCAAGTGTGCCAATGGCTGGAATGCGACATCGTCTTTTCCAGGCTCAATGTATTTTCCACCAGCACAGACCGTTACGTTCCTTGCAGACAAGTCCTTGTCAAAAATGATTACCTGAGCATTTGGATATTTAAGCCACTGGATTTCGAGCAGTGCAAGGTATGTTGATTTTCCGGCTCCTGTCGGTCCTGAAACCCAGTGATGACCGACGTCCCTTGTATTCAGGTTTAAAAAGAATGGGATTCCGGCATCAGTGGCGCAGATTACATGGGGCTTTGAAACTCCTGAAATTTCACTAAGGAAGTCATTGTTCTTCAATCCGCTCCAGATTGAGCTTAAAGGCACTACATGGGAAGCGTTTCCTGTAGAAACAAAAAGCCGGCGGACGTTTGCGTATACGTTTCCCGGCATCATGGAGCAGAATGCCTGAAGTGCGTTAAGGGTTTCTTCTTTAGAAGTAAAGCCGATTGTGTTTATGAGACTTGAAACATACTTTGACTTTTCCATGGCACGCTCATAGTCCTTGTCCCATACCATGATGTTGGAAGTGTAGTTTCCGAATCCGTTTCCGCCCATGGTAATGTCTACACGAGCCTGTGCCGCATCGCTTTCCTGTGCTGCCGCTCCTGAATCTTCACGGCTTGAATATACGTGTGCAGTCATTTCCATAATATACTGACCTACGGACTTTCTTGAGGCGTGGAACTTTTTTTCAGCCTTGTCGATTTTCTTCAGAGCAAGCTCATGTGAATAGCAGATGAACCTTGTAGACCACCGAAGCTCGCATTTTGCACTGTTCAGAATGTCAAACATGGCAGGAATGGTTTTTCCGGGAAAACTGTTTACTGAAATAATCGGAATGTAGTTCTCACCAAGTTTTAGGGGCATTGAACTTTCCAAATCTGTGTCGGTTATGTATTCGCTTAAAATAAGCATCTGGCTTTCATCAAGAACGCACTTGTGCCATTTTAATGAAACTCCCGTGTGCAGGTATGTAAAAAGCTCGTCGGAATCAAGGTGATTTAAGTTCATGTAGCCTGAAAGGACATTTGCAAGCTTTCCGCATTCCATGTTGAAATATTTCAGTTCCTTGTGAATTGAATCAAGGTTAAGTCCGTCATAGCTTTCAGATTTCTTAAAGAAGATTGATTTTGTCCTCTGCTTGATTTCGGAAGGAAGTTCATAGGTTACGGTCAGGTAATAATGATTTTCAAAATATTCCTGGTTAAGTGCAAAATTATCCATCCTGTCTTTTTCTACAATCCATCCTGCAACATTGTTAAAATTTGAAACCGGATATTCCGTGCTTTTTGTCCGCTGAAGCTCAAACTGCACAGCCCAGCCTTCACCAAGGCGGTTTACTGCCGTATTGAACATTGAGGCAAGTCCTGCAATTTTTGAAGGGGCTGCACTTCCAATGTCGGGAGCCGTAAATTCAAATGCCGTTGAAAATGCTCCGTTTTTCAGAAGGACGATTCCGTCTCCGCACATAATCGTATAGGGAACAAGGCTTGAAAGTTCCGTTCCGTTTCTTTTCCTCTGTTTTTTTAAGTCAAATGACTTGAAATATGCCATTTTTATAAAGCTCCTTTTCTTACGCCGTATAGATGTCGCTCTGCATTAGGTTGTCAAAGAAAAAATCCATCATTCTGGGTTCATCCTTGCAGACAAAACGCAGGATAAGGACTGCAATAACTCCAATTACCACGCAGAGTTTTGTAACTGCAATCATCAGCATGACAGTTATGAATGAAATCACCGTAAAAGCCGCCTCACCGATACCAAGGAAAGGCTTGACGCTTAAAAGTGAAGAATAGACATTCATCTGATAATCGTATAAAGTTTCATCGTCGAATTTATTATTCATATTCGATTTTCCTTAGGGAGCCTGCCATGTGGCGGTCTCCCTGTTTTTTTGGATAAAGTTTTTAAGTTTTTTATTTTGATACGGAAAGAGGTCCGCTAATGAATCCTGCAACAATGGTTGCTGCAGAACCGATTCCGATTAAACCTACGACAATAGGAATTACCTTCTTGAACATTCCGCCTTCGCCCTGGCTCTGTCCCCATGCAATGAGACCGAAACAGAGGATTACCGCAAGAATCATTACGACCTTTAAGGGAGTTCCCGTAATCATCTGAAGGACTGCGTTTGCGTCGTTATCGAGGAGAGTTGTAGATGGTGTTGCAAAGATTCTTGAGCTTGAGAGGGATGTTACTCCCAATGCAAAAATTGTTCTGTAAAACCTGCCTGAGCGGTTTTTTAATGATGAAAGTTTTTCCTTTACATTAGAAAAAAGAGAAGCTGCTGTGATTTTTTTCATTTATTTTCCTTGGATGCGTTTTTCGGAAAAAATAAATGATGTTTGTTGATTTTTTGTAAGGATAATTTACCTAAAGAAAAATAGCCGTTTTTTCATAAATTATCCAAGGTTGTTTTTTTCAATCATGGAAATGAAATCGTCCGCCTCTTTTTTTACAGGCATGACTTCATCTATCCTGATTCCGTCCATTGTCTTTCGTAAATGCACTATCAGGTGAACGACATCCGAAAGACTTTCCATTTCGTTGCCCACGCTTTTTAAAAGCCCCTTGATACGCTGAACCGTCGAAAGACAGTTGTCCGCATGGATTGTAGTAACGTTCCCCGGATGCCCAGTGTTCCATGCTTCAAGCAAGTCACTCATTATCCGTCCATTTCTTACCTCACCGAAAATTATTCTGTCCGGGAAAAACCTTAACGCCTCCTCAACTGCCTTGTGGGCGTGTTCCTTTGGAGTCCATATCATTGTCTTCATCCGTGCGTTGCACTGAAGTTCCGGCACGTCTTCTACGATGTAAAAGTTTGCGTCGGGAGTGAACTCTTCCATCTTGCGTATGACGGCATTCGTAAAGGTCGTCTTACCGCTTCCGGTTGACCCTGATATGATAAGGTTTTTCCTTTCCTTTATGTATTCTACTATAATTTGATACTGTTCGTCAGTTAGCTGTCCGTCTTTGACATAATCTTCAAGAGTCCTGATTACGCTTGAAGGTCGTCTTATGGAAAGTTCCGGGCGTGGAACTCTGGGCGGCAGAAGTCCCGTAATGCGCGCATTGTATCGTGGAATTACACCTTCGAGAATGGGGAATCCACCGGCACTGTCAATTTTTGCACCTATTACGGCAGCTGCTGCAAGTATGATTCTCTGGGTTGCAATGGGAGTTAAAGTAATTCCCGTAAAGACACGCCCCTGTCCGAAGCGTGAAACAATTATTTCCCCTGAATCAACTACTGCAATGTCGGAAACCGCATTATCCTCAAGGTATGGAATGAGTTCCTTCATATCAGAAAAAAGGTTTGCTTCAAGCCTTTTCTGCTTTTCAATTTCTGCAAGTTCCGTTGGTGACGGCATATTTTATTTTCTCCATATCCTGTTTTTCTGTTTCAGTCTGCCACATGGCGGATTTTACTGTAATTCATTTTATTTTTCGCTGTCGGAAACAAGATAGTCCGCAACCAGTGCTTCAATAAGCCCTGGCTTTACTTCCTTCATCGTTCCTCGGAAAGACTGAAGCATTATCTCGCTCTGCCTTTTTCCAAGTTCGCTCCGTGCCTTGCGTGCTTCAGGAGAAAGGTCAGAAAGGCTTGCCGTAAGCGTGAAATAATACTGCGTCCAGAACTTAAAGAGGCTTGAAAAAAGCTCAAGTTCCCGGCTCATTTTCCTCATGTCGCTCCGTAAGCTTTCAACCGTGGCTTCAAGCTGCCCCTTGTAATTTACATCCTTGTGCAGATACCAGTTTATGGCAGTCCTGCTTAATTCGCTTGCAGTGGTATTTTCCAGGGCTGCCTGAGATTCAATAAGGTTCTTGAAATCCTTTGGAACACGGACGCAAAGCCTTTCATAATTTTTTTCGTCCTTAATTTCATTTTCATCTTTTTCCATCAAGCACCCTCCGTAAGAAAGCTTTCTTCAAAAGGCGGATCTCCGGCGACTGTTTCCTTTTTCTCACCGTTTACGCCCTTGTCTATGCTTGACCAGTCAAAACTTGCAACGGTGTAGTTTTTCGCTGAACTTTCAGTTTCTGTTTTCTTTTCAGATTCAACTTCACGGTTTTCAAAATTAGAAGAATCGTAGCATTCGTTTCCGAAAGAAAAATAATCCCAGTCGTTTCCGCAGCAGGCTTTATCAAATTCTTCATCGCTTGCCTTTGCTATGTTTGCATAGAACCTTCGCCGCCTTTTACGCTCGTCAGAAAGTTTCTTCTGCACACGCTTCCAGCTCGGCAGATTTACAAGCTGTGCTTCAAGGTCTTTCTGAATTTCTGCAAATACCTTCTTATCCGTGGAAGGTGCTGTCAGTTTCATTCTTTCCTTAAAGGGCTTCTGCATGTAGTAAACGTTCTTTACGGCAATGTAAGGCTGCATGTTCTGAACGGAAATAAGGCACTTGTCCCCGGAAAGCCTCATTAAGTCAGCCGGGTCTAAAAGGCTTCTTCCTGAATCATGGTCGGAATAGCTTACGTTGTGGCTTTGAGCAAACTGATGTCCGCTTCTTGAAATCTTCATCTGATGAACGCTTTCGTTTCCGATTGCATCGCAGAAAACCTTTGCATCCGCCGTGTTTCCCGGTGCATATACAACCCGGACTACACAGTGGTCTAAGAACGGATGGTTCTGTCCGTAAAGGTCAATGAGCTGGCTCAATGCCTGACAGACAATTATGAAGTTGATTCCATATCCACGGAGAACGCCCATAACCTGGGCAATGTCCGGAAAGCATCCTAAAATCGGGAACTCATCAAGGCAGAATAAAAGGTGATACTTTAATTTTATTGCACCGAACTGAGTTTCTCCCTCGGAAAACTTTCGGAGCATGAAGCTGATTAAAAGGCGGAACACGGAAGCGATTCGGGTAACGTCTGAATAAGGAACAGTCAGATAAAGGGAAATGGGCTTTTCAGGCTGCATGAAGTCCTCGATTTCAAAATCATTTCCGCTTGTGGCATTTGCTAGCATGGGGTCTTCAAAAAGCTGTATTTTAGAAAACACTGTTTTAAAGACTGAAGCCTTTTCCTTCGGATTGGTATTCAATACACGCATTGCCCCCTGACTGATTATTTCATGCAAGGCAACGGCTTCTTCCTTCCTGAATGTCTTTGTTTCCTCATCATAGTAAGTGTAACTGTGGACTGCGTTCAGCATTCCCAAAAACTGCGTAGTTCCCTGGTCTGAACTTTCAGGATCCTGTTTTCCTGCCTTCATTTTTTCGATTGTCGCTTCATCAGTTGCCGTTAAAAATTTCAACAAACCATTCATTGATTTCTGGCTTTCAGGAATGTCGTCGCAGAACCTGATGTGAAGTATCGCCGTAGTTACAAGGTCTTTTGCTGAATTTGAAAAGTATGCCTCGGTCTCGCTGCCGCCTCCTCCAACTTTGCTCGGAGCAAAGAGAATGTCCGCAATGAGATTTGCGTCCCGGAAGGCACTGGCATCTCCGTCCCTGATTGCCATAATGGGATTAAATCGGATTGTATTTTTGGAACATGGAGCAAATTTTAAAACATGGCTGAATGTAGACCTCCATCCAGCGGAAAGGTTGTAGTTTTCACCCTTCGGGTCAAAGATAATCATCGAGCCCTTATAGTTCAAGAATGTAGGGAGCAGGACACCTACACCCTTACCGCTGCCTGTAGGAGCCAGGAGAAGCGTGTTTGCTTCTCCTGTGTGGGATAGAACACGACCTGCAGCCCTGTAGCCGTTCTGTTCAGGAAGGCAGCCGTAAAAATATTTATGAAGCTGCCACCACTGGCTTGTAAAGGGACGTGCCTTGAGCTTCATGTGCAGGGCTGTATCCTTTTTGTTCGCATCAACTATGGCATCATTTGTCTGTGCTAAAATTACGCCGCCTTTCTTAATGGGATACAGAAGACCGTTTGTCTTTAAGTCCTTTCTGTTTGCAAACCGTGCAGTTCCGTGAATGTTCCACTTGTCCGCAAAAAGCTGCCTTAAAATATCCCAGATAAACGTAAACACGATTGCGGCACTTGAAAAAATAATCATAGGCACAAGGCTTTGAAAAACAAGGTGCTGATACCTTGAATCAATTCCGTATTTAATGCAGGCAATGAAATACATTAATGGGCTGTAGAAATCCTTGCCGAAAACATTTACCAATGGCTCTCCCACGGCATAGGGATTGTAGTCAAAATATCCTGCAAGTTTATATGTTGAAATTATCCACCCGGTGCAGAACAGTGTCAGCGGAACTAAAAGACGGACTGCGTCCCACATAAAACTGTTTGATTTTCCGTTAGGTTTCTGCTTGAGCCAGTCTGAATTCCTTCGCATTATAAAATCTCCTTGCTAGTGTCTTTCTGTTTTTCAGGACTTTCATTAAAAATGTCTTTTTCTTCCTTTTTTGAAGGAGAATTTGATTCCGCCATTTGGCGGACTGCATCTTTATTTTTATTTTCCGTAAGGGTAATTTCAGGCGTAAAAAGTCCCCGGCGTTTTTCTATGCTTTCTATGTTTACTTCTTCCCCAATATGGTGTTCCCATTTGTCCGCTGGATTAAAAAGAGGAATATACCACGCTTTTTCAAGTTCCCTGTTTTCAATTACGACTGCATTGTTCCAGATGTCCTCATCGTTCATTGAATAGACTTTCCGGATAACGCCTGTAATTTTTTCATCTGCCTTATAAATGGAATAGTTTTTAGGCACTGTCCATTTAAGTTCTTCCCGGCTTGAAAGGAATGAATTGTAACGTCCTGAGATTTTAAGGACTTCCTCAAAATTTTCATCAAAATGATATGAGCCGTTTATGAACTCGCAGATTCCGTGCCGGGATAAAAATGAAAGCCGCCTGTTCAGTTTTTCTGAAATATTTTCCTTTTTAAGGATGGAACTGCCGTTTAAAAGATGCTTTATTTCCTCATCAAATTTTGTCCACCGCAGGGCTTCTACGGAACGCTCCCTTGAAGCATATATTTCTTCAAAAGTCCGCTCTCCTGAAATTTTTGTCAGAAGTTCGGAAGTCATCTGCCTGACACGTGTCCGCATGAATTCCTTGGGGAAAGGCTTTTTGGGAAGATATTTTCCGTCCAATGTTTTTCCGTTTATTAAAATGTGAATGTGTGGATGTTCCGTGTCCGTGTGAACCACAGCCTGCCAGTCAAACTTTCTGTTCAGGTTCTGTGAAACGCAGTCCATGAAGCAGAATGCAAATTCCTTTAACGGAACGTCAGATTTTTCCGGGGAAATGATGAATTTGAAATGACGCTTCGTCATCCTCTTTTCGTAATTTTCAGCAGTGTCGTTTCCAAAAAGGCCAGGCTTTGCAAGGACATTTTCCTTGTTTTCCTGAACCATGTAATGCCGCAAGAATTTCTGATGGCTTTCAAGTTTCTGAGAATAACGCATCTTGACCATTACACGCTGCATCTTCTCGTTTTCAAAGGCAGATGAAGAAGAACCGTAATTTCCAAAGTAATTTCCAAAATATTGGGAATTACTAAAATTTGTGTGATTTCTCTTTTTATGCGATGCTCTGGACTTAAACCGTTTTGCAAGGTTTAAAACAGGAGACATATCATCGTCCCTTTTATGTCCGAAATAGTATCGGGGAATCCTCTTTTTTTCATCTTCTTCAGGATAAAGAAGATTCCATGCGATTCTGGATTTTTTCAATTTCTATCCTTGGATGCGTTTTTCGGAAAGAAAATTGATTTTATGTTTTAGTTTATCTTATTAGTCCACCATGTGACGGAATGTTATTTTTTCTTAAAGTTACTGATTGCTGATATTAGATTTCCGATTGTTGAAACACCTTAAAAAAGCATTCATAAGAACCTCATTACATAAAAGTTCATGTTGATTCCTATTATCAGTAAAAAAATTCCAAGTGTCAAGGGATATGACAAAAAACACATCTGATATGACAAGGAAGGCTATGTATTGCAAAAAATTACGACACTCTGTCGGACATTTCTTTTTCTTGCATTCCTTGTCATATATTCTAAATTTACTATTGTTTTATTGAATTCTATTG
>CAYXDA010000086.1:0-8818 GCA_964463615.1 uncultured Treponema sp. | reverse complement strand
ACGTAAGGCTCATCAATTTTTCCCGCTTTTTCGCTTTCAAAATCAATTACTGCCGCGCGAACAAATTTTCCGTCGGAATAATCAACCGCCATAGAAGAAGCATACGGATCCAAAACTGTAACAATTCCTTTTGTATTCTGCAAAGTGTAATCATAATACATTCCGTCCGGATCAGTTTCACTGAATTCAACAGACCAAACGCCTGTCTTCTGATTCATTTCCATAGGAATTGCATAATCCGCATCTTTTTGGCTGCTTGTTTTATAAAGATTTAAAACAGCAGAAGAGGATGTAGGAGCCCAAAGTTTAAATGTTGCAGAACCGTTTGAATAAATACAACCAAGTTTTTCATTTACAGCAGGAACATGAGAATCCGCCAATTTTACAGCAAGCTTTGAACTGTTGACTTTTACATCGCTCAAAAAAGACGGATTCTTAAGAACAAGAGCATCGCTTACAGAAACATCTTCAGAAAGCGTTATTGTTATGCGCTTTGCCATGTTATGCGAAAGTTCCGACGGAAAATCCGCATTTACAGCAGATGCAATTCCGTATTCTTTTCCGCTTTCAGTCACAACAGAAAATCCGGAAACACCGCCGTCAACATCAAGAGCGAAACCACCGGAAAGAGTTACCGAAATTTTATTCAAAGAATCAAGTTCAGCGCTTTTTACAGAAGGTTTATATGCAAGAGCGGCATAAGTCTGCTGATCTCCGGAAAAAACAGCAACTTTTTTTGAAGTATTAATATTCCATAAACGGTCATCGCGGCCATCTTTATTCCATTCATCTTTCTGGCGGATAATAAAGCCAACACCACCGTTATCGGCACAGATTTTTAATCCGCCTGTAGAAGAGCCGTCCAATTTAAGCCGCATATAGCCGATCCCATCCTGAACTTTCCAGTTCTGTGTAAAAGGCCATACAGCGCTGCCATCACCGCCCGGATTTGCCCAAATCCATAATGCCCAAGGCTCGTAATTTCCATCTTTGCGATAATAATAAATTACAAATTCATTGTCTTTCGGAGAAAGTTTTTCATCAAGAGCAAGCACGTCTGACATTTTTGCAGGCGCCGCATTCTCGTATGAACCAGGAACTGCTTCAGGAACAATATCTTTTGCTTTTGCAAAAAGTCCTGAGCAAATTGCAACAGCCGCATACACGGCAAAAACCATTTTTTTCATACAATTATGATATAATGATAAAAAAATTAGTCAAATATTTTTTTTTACATTTTTTTCAGCAAACTATAAAAATTTTTCGGAAAATCAAAGAACAATCCGCCCCAAATAAGAGCGCGCAATATTAAAGTCCATTTACTATAGAAGAAAGTTTTTCATTAAGCGCACGAAGTTCTGAATCAGCCGGATTAAGAGCGACAACCTGCTTAAGATAATACTGCGCTTTGCGGTAATCGCGTCTTTCATAATAGATTTCGTAAAGTCTGTACAAAGCGTCGCTGTTGCGCGGATTTGAAATCAAGCTTGAACGCAAATCCGTAAGCATATTTTCCTGCGTTGTGCGCATAAGACTGCGTTCATAATATAGGAAACTTTTCATTTTAGCAGCGGAAGAGTCCAAAAGCTGATTTATAAGCGAAATAGCCTGCTGCGTTCTTCCGGACGCAACCATAACCTTTATATAAGATTTTGTAATTTCTTCATCAGCAGAATTATCTTTGTACAATTGGGAAATTAAATTCCATGCTTCATCATAACGCTTAAGCTGAAGGCAAATTTCTATGAATTCAACAATATACTCTGTTTTTGAACCATTTTTCTGAAGAAGTTTTTTACTTGAATTATAAGCGTTCTTCCAATCTTTTTTGCGGACAAAACCTTCCGCTGAATAAAAAAGTGCGGTTTCGTTATCCGGCTCCGCAAGAAGAATTTCATTGGCATAATCTTCCGCTGATTTTTCGGCAACAGCAAGACCAGTTTCACCAGAGATTTTTGCGGCGTAGAGCATAACATCTTTATCACTCGGGTAATTTTTCAAAGCAGATTCAATTGTAAGAACAGCGGCGGTATTATTTTTTGACCATTCATACTGGATTTGCGCCCTAAGCAGAAGGTATTCCTTAGATCTGCTGTCCTGTCTGGAATAAACGTCAAGAAGAGATGCCGCATGTATATAATCTTTTTTTTCCATGAGAATACGCGCGCGGAAAAGAACAGAAGGCAAATCATTCGGCTCCTGCTGCAGAACACGGGAAACATATTCTTCCGCTTTTGAATAATTTTTTTCCTTAAAAAAAATTTTTGAAGCAAGTTTTAACGCATTTATATCGGAAGGATATTTTGAAAGGATGGTCATAACCTGTTCTTCCGCAGCTTTTTCATTTCCGGAAAGAAACAAAGATTCCGAATATGCATACGAAACCTGAAGGAGTTCCGGTTCAAGAGAATTCGCTCTTTTCAGCTGTTCCGCAGCTTTTTCATACTGCCCATTTTTATTATACAGAAGTCCAAGCAGATACATTGAAAGAACCGAATCCGGACACATAGAAAGTCCATTTTTAAGAGCGGCTTCAGAATCTATAAAAAAAGATGAAACATCCGAAGTTTTCAGCACAACAAGAGAAGGCAGCACGACGGTAAGAAAATCAACATTTCCTGTACTTCTGTCGTAAATTCCGTTTTTTGCAGAATTTATCGCGCCAAGATAGGAATTATCGCCTGAAACTTCAGCAGTTTCCCAATCTACGCGCTCATTCGGCCAGGCAATCTGCATTATATCAGAAACAACCGCTATAAGAACTTTTTCATTCTCTGTAAGTTCAGAATTTTGCTTTCTGATTGCCTGCACCGCTTTTCTTAATGAAGATGGCGAACCGACTTCCACATCATGCATTATTGATTCCGGGACCGCAGAAAAATACGTGTAGTTTTTATTTTTCCGCTCCTCCGACCCTTCTTTATTTATTGCAGTTTTTTCATTCAAATCATGTTCATAAGTTCCGGTTGAAAATCCTGTAGAAACATCGGGCGTACTTGCGCATGAAAACAGTAACGCAGAAAAAAGCGCGCTAAAAAAAATGAGAAAATTCTTAAATGCTGAACCAATCTTTTGCTTTGCCACAGAAATTACCGGCTGTTATTCATCTTCTTCATCAGTATCGGTAAAATTCGGCCCGTTGTTCAGTTCATTCGATACATCTTCCGGAAGAATTTCCAGAAGAGACTTTCTGCGGACAAACAGAAGCACAAGAAATGCTCCTGACAGAATAAGAAGAAGCGGCCAGACAAAAAGCGAAAGCCGCCTGAACGAAATTTTTATGACATCAAACGAAAAAAGAAGAAAAAATACACCCAGAACAAAAAGCACAAGTGCAGGAAAATCGTATGCAAGCGAAAAACGCCTGCCTGTTGTTCTTCCGGCAGAAAAGAGCGAAACGGACGCCAGAATCATATAAACAGGCCAAAGCCGAGCGACATCCGCAGGTAAAAGTTTGAACACTAAAATCAGCGAGAAAATTCCGTAAAGAGAAAAAATCAACCCGACAAAAAGCTTGAACGGAGTTCGGGAAAACGCAATACACAGATATAAATCAACAAGCCCCGCAAGAAACATTGCGGCCGGAATTATCCATCCGATAAAATCAGAACGGGTTCCGGAAAATGCGAACGCCATGACAACTCCGGCAAAAATAAAAAACATTCCTACTGCAAGAATTGAATTTAAAAATTTATAATTCGGCTTTTTCATATGCGAACACTCCAATTCGAAATCAACAATTATATTATAGAATACACCAACAAGGCTTATCTTGCCAACAAGTTACGAACATGATAAATTCAATATTATGATTTGCAAGAAAGTATTTTATGCTGTTGTCCTGCTTTTTTCCGCAATGTTTTTTTCATGCAGAAATACCGAAACGGAAAAAACTGAAGCAATAAAAAAATCACAGGAAGAACTTTTTTCTTTGCTTGAAAAAGATGGCCTTGAGCCCGTAAGCCGCTATGCAATAGTAAATCAGATAGCCACAAACCTTATTGCATTGAACGATCAGCAAGGACTGATTCTTTTTCTTACAGACTGGGTTGAATCTCACCCGGATGACACTTACAACGCATATTGGCTTTTGCTTACAGCATACACATACCTTTCAAACGGTTCAGAACCGATTGCAGAATATTATTTTGACCGCATTCTTGTAAATTACCAGGATCTTCTTGTAAAAGGCAGTTCAGTTCACCTTACGTGCCTTCAAAATTTAATTCAAATTTCAACAAATCCAAGAAGCAGAATCCGCTACTTTAACGAACTTATCAACAGATTTCCGACAAATGTTTCCATTACGGAACTTTACTTAAGACTTGCTGTTGAATATGAAAAAGAAAGCGACTGGGACGAAGCGCTAAAAGCCTACTCCATGTTTCTTGCCCAGCCGGACTCTTCAACAATTCAGATTGCAGGCGAACCGAACGCTTATAAAAAAGCAAGACAGCTCGTGGCGTTCAGCAATTCTCCGAAAGACTGGACGTACGAAAGTCTTCCGGCGCTGGAAAATGCTATAAAAACTGCAATCAGAAGATATGACTGGCGCTCTTTGGACAAATACCGCGCAAAGGTGAACTTTTTTTCCATGTCATGGAAACAGGACGAAATGGATCCGAACGCAACGGAAGAATTCAGTATGAAAAACTTTATGCGCGGAAACCGCGTTCGATTCAACGCAAATCTTGATGAAATGTCAACTTCGAATGAAGCGTATCTTCGCACATGGGGCTGGTCGCAATACGTTTCCGTATGGTACTTATATTTTAGAAAAGTTAATTTTCCGCTCGATCCGGACATAAACGGCAACTGGGAATGGGCAGGAATTTACATCGGTGAAAAACTTTAACAAAAACTTTCTGATGAAAAATAAAATTTTAGAAATCTTTTTTCTCTGCATTTTTTTTCTTCTGTTTTCACCTATACAAAACATTTTTGCGCAAAAAAGTAATTCCGTCTCCACTCAAACCAATAAACCCTCGTACAAGAATCTTGGTTTTCCAGGAATAAACAATGCCGCTGTAAAAGAATTGCGAAAGAAATATCTTACAACGCACAAAGACTGGCTTTACAAAACTTTAGAGGAAGGTTTGCAGTACAGAATTTTTATAAGGAACGAACTTGAAAAGAAAAAAATGCCTGCAATCCTGGAATACCTTCCGCTTGTGGAATCAGACTATAATCCTTATGCAAAATCACGTTCGGGTGCAACCGGACTGTGGCAGTTCATGCTTAACAGTATTCACGGACTTTTGGAATACAATGAATATGTTGACGAAAGACTGGACCCGTGGAAATCTACAGAAGCCGCACTAAAAAAACTTAACGAAAACTACAAGACGTTCGGCGATTGGCTTTTAGCAATCACTGCATACAACTGCGGTGCCGGAGCGCTTAAAAAAGCAATAAAAAAAGCAGGAAGCCGCGACTTCTGGTATTTGCGGGACAACGGATTTTTAAGCGCACAGGCTTCAAGCTATGTGCCGAAACTTCTTGCGGTTGCAGACGTTGTGGAAAACGATAAATATTATGGAGTAAATTTTCCGCAAGGAAGAGCGTGGAACGGCAAAACTTTAGAAACCAGAGCAGGAATTTTTGACTACGTTACGGTTTACGATTCAGTTTATTTGGATTCAATCAGCCATGAATTAAGAATTGACAAAGAAGAGCTTTACAACTTGAACAGCGCGCTTATAAAACACGTAACTCCGCCGCATAAAAAATACACATTGCGTTTTCCGGAAGGAATGCAAAATTCCGCTTCCTATGCACTGGAACAAATGGGATATTTAACTAAAACTGAACATTAAAAATGCCGAAATTCAAAAAGGTATTAATATGAAAAAACTTTTATTTATTTTTTCTTTTTTTGCATTTATAAATCTCTTCGGAAATTCTTTTCCGGCTTATTCAGAAACCGGAAATTCCATTAATTCTTCAAACTTATCTTCAAAAAGCAAAGTTGACTGGACAGAAAAAAAATTCACATCCGAAATTCTTCTTGATACAAAAAATGCAGAAATTTCACTTCCAGCCGGAAGAAATTCTGCGGAAAGCATTATAAAAATCAAAACACCGGCACTTTTAAAATCTCCAGTTCTTTCGCTCTTTGTTGATTCTGCAAGCTATCTTGGCGACGTTGTACTTAACGGAACAATCACTCTTGAACAAATCACAGAAATTGTTGAAACGGCAAAACAATCGCCGGCGATTTTTTCGCAGGACGGAAAAACAGCTGCAACTACAAATATTATTGATATGAACAAAATCGGAAATCTTTTAGTGCGACACAAATATCCGTATACGCCGGAAGAACCGATTGACATTATTCCAAGCCGCGCATATTCAGGAATAATAATTGACGCGCGCGGCGCACTTCCAGTACATGGGGAATTTGTTTCCAGCGAAGTTTTCCCGGCCTTTTTTCCTGCGGTTTGGGATGAAGATATGAATCTTATTTACGAAAAAAATATTGCGGAAAAAAAAGTTGTACAGGAAAAAGGGCTTGTGCAATACGGCTGGAACAGCGATTTCAGCCTTTACGATGAAAGGGCAGGACAAGATCCTTTGTATATAAAAGCACTGCGCGTTTACGGAAGAAACAGAACCGACCCGATTATAAGAAAGCGCGATGCCCTGAAAATTCTTACCGTAGAAGAAAACCGAAAACTTTTTGCAGAAGGAAAAGTTGTAATCCTCCTAGACAAAGAAAATTTGATTTATGACGTAAAAATTCCGGAAAAAACACCTGAATATTACGCGACTTTCAAACAGATTAAAAAATACGTCTACGAAAACAAAGTTCCGGACATAGACATTTCTGACAGTCTTACCGGAATTCTCTTTAGCGTTGACCTTAAATTTATTCCGGACTCGCCGGAACTTTTGCCGCAGGAATCGCCAAGAATCAAAAAAATTGCAGAAATGCTTGAGGAAATCATAAAAGACAACGAATTCACAATTCTTGTTGAAGGACACACCGCAGATTTAGGAAAACCAGTCGGACAAATGAACCTTTCCATCGAAAGAACAAGAACCGTAATGAACGCTCTTATCGCAGAGGGAATTCCTGAACGGATTTTCACATATAAAGGCTACGGCGCAACCCGCCCTGTTGCAACGAACGCAACAGAGGAAGGCCGCGCACAAAACCGCCGCGTTGATATTACAGCCCGTCCAAAAGCAACATACATCCAGCGGGACTGGTAGTTTTGCGGCTTTATTTCCGGACTTTAAATTTTCTATTTATAGATTTCTTCTATAATTTTAGCACATTTTTCCACGCCGATTGTTCCCGTATCCAACGTTATGTCGTAATTGCGGGAAGCGCCCCACTTCCTGTCCGTATAAAACTGAACATAAGAAGCGCGGCGGGAATCGCGGTCTTTCAGGAATTTTTCAGGATTTTTCCCAACATCAACTCCTTCTGCTTCCAGATACTTTGCCCGCTTTTCTTTTGACGCATGAAGGAAAACATCCAAAACATCGTTTCTTTCCTGAAGAATAAAATCTGCACATCGACCTATTATTATACAAGGTTCTTTTTCTGCAAGTTCCTTTATTATTCTTGTCTGAACCGCCCAAATTTCGTCTTCAAGGGAAGGACCTTTGTAATACATTCCCGCAGTAAAATAACTTTCAAAGACAGATTTTTTTCCGTACTCGCCTTTTTCTTCAATAAATTTTTCGCTAAGTCCGCTTTCCAGCGCAACTTTTTTTATTATTTCACCGTCAAACAGCGCAATTTTCAAATCATCGGCAATTTTTTTTCCGACTGCGTGCGCTCCGGCTCCGTATTCACGACTGATTGTAATAATTTTGTAACCCATAGAAACACTCCTTAGAAATAATCTTTACGCTCGCTTTTCCATAAGCATTCTGCTATTATAGCACAAAAAAAAATACAGATAAGAAAAAAAATCAGAAATATGTTAAAATTGAAAAGTAGAATTATCCGCGAGGTAAAAATGCAGACACTTTCTCCGATTGATTTTATAAAATGCGAAGACGGAATCATTTATCTTAATTCAAATCTTGATGAAATGATGTTCGCAAAAACAAAATTTTCACTTCTTCTTGACGAAACGGGAATTATTGCAAAAACAGACAACAACAAAATCTGGAATCAATTTTCCGAATGGAAATTCAGCGAAAGCAGAACGATAAAAGAAATAGAAGAAAAAGTTTATTTTTGCGGAAATTTCAGCGGCATTCCTCTTTCAAAAATGATAGAAACCGAAAATCCGCAAACGGAAAAAGCGCTGTATTCAGTCTGCGAAATTTATGCAAACGCAATCAACAAAAATATAAAAATTCCATGCAACGGAGCAGCCGGAATTATTGTAAACCAAGAAAACAATGAAATTCTTTTTCTTCCGGAAAAAACACTTGACCGATCAGCCGCAAATTTCGGAAAAACATTCTACAATTACATACAGAACAACTGGCGCGACTACATTGCACAAGGATTACTTGCAGAATCATTTTCATTGGGAACATTCGCATATTATTCCATTGCAAAAACGCTTCCGTACAACGAAGAAAACGACAAAAAAATAAGCGACAGGAATTTTTTACCGCTGGAATACGCAGTAAACGGAATAAACAAAAAACTTGCAACTTCCGTAAACGCGCTCCTTTCAGGAAAACCGCTCAAGACAGATTTTCCGCTGAACAAACTTAAATCAGAAATTTTTGAAAAAGAAAGCTCCTCCAACAAACTTCCGGAAGAAGAATTCAATAAAAAAGTCCTGAAATTTGAAAAGCAGAAAAAATCACAATTAAAAAGAATTCGCTTTGTGCGCAAAAACAT
>CAYXDA010000085.1:0-8891 GCA_964463615.1 uncultured Treponema sp. | reverse complement strand
TGCTGGTTTAACTTGAGCGAAAATTTCAGCGCGGATTTAATTTCTGCGTTGTGGATGAAATCGACTCTATTCTTATTGATGAAGCGAGAACTCCGCTTATTATTTCTGGTCAGGGCGAAGATGATACTTATAAATATCATGAAGTTGACAAATATGTCGGTGAACTTACTGAAGTTGAAAAAGATCCTAAGACGGATGATTATCCTGACGAAGTTGAAATGGAGCCTGAACAGCGCAAACTTATAAAAGGCGACTATAAAGTTGATGAAAAGTCAAAACGAATTTCTTTTACGGACAAGGGAATTGCGCACATAGACGAAATTTTGCATAAGCACAATCTTATTCCTTCTGATGCAAAAGTTGTTGATGAGGAATATTTTGAATATGTTCACTATTTTACGCAGGCTGTAAGAGCGCATGTTCTTTATCATAACGATGTTGATTATCTTGTGCGTGACGGTCAGGTTCAGATTGTAGATGAATTTACTGGACGTGTTCTTGAAGGCCGCCGATACGGAGACGGACTTCATCAGGCGATTGAGGCTAAGGAACATCTTAAAATTGCACAGCGCAACAGAACTCTTGCTACTATTACATTCCAGAATTTCTTCCGAATGTACGCAAAGCTTTCCGGCATGACCGGTACGGCTGCTACGGAAGCGGTTGAATTCAATAAAATTTATCATCTTGATGTTGTTGCGATTCCTACAAACCGTCCTGTTGCCAGAATAGATGAAAATGATGAAGTTTATTTGAATGAACAGGACAAGTGGGAAGCGATCTGCAAGGAAGTTCAGGAAGCGCACGCAAAAGGGCAGCCGGTTATTGTAGGTACGGTTTCTGTAGAAAAATCTGAACTTCTTTCTGCTCTTTTAACTAAAAAGGGTATCAAGCACGAAGTTTTGAATGCTAAAAACCATGCCCGCGAAGCTATGATTATTGCAGAAGCCGGAGCAAAAGGCTCTGTTACTATTGCGACAAATATGGCAGGGCGCGGTACGGATATCAAACTTGGCGGAAATCCTGAATTCAGGGCAAGAAAACGTGCCGGAACAAATGCAACTCCGGAACAGTATGAAGCAGCTTATAAGACAGAAAAAGAAAAATGGCTGAAAGAAAATGAAGAAGTTAAAGCGGCCGGCGGTCTGTATGTAATCGGTTCTGAACGTCATGAATCGCGCCGAATTGACAATCAGCTTCGCGGTCGTTCCGGACGACAGGGTGATCCTGGACGTTCAAAGTTCTTTATTTCTATGGATGATGACCTTATGCGTCTTTTCGGCGGCGACAGAATGAAGGCGATGATGACCAGAATCGGAATGCAGCCTGGCGAACCTATAAATCATCCTTGGCTTAACAAGGGAATTGCAAAGGCTCAGCAGAAAGTTGAGGACAGAAACTTTGAAATCCGAAAACATTTGCTTGATTATGATGATGTTCTTAATGAACAGCGAAATGTTATTTACGAACAGCGTGATGATATTCTTGCGGATAAAGATTTGGCACAGCGCGTTTTGAATAATGCGGACAGTTTGGTTGAAGATATTTTCTATGATTATGAGCATTCTCATTCTAAGAAAGATGGGCTCCTCAAGGAACTTGCAGAAAATCTTATGAATTATTTTGGTATAAATGCAGACGAAAATGTTTCAAGAGATTCTGTTGTTGCGGCTTTGCAGAATGATATCACAGAAAAAGAAACTCTTGTCGGCAAAGAGAATTTGAATCTTTTCATCCGCTATCAGTATGTTCAGGTTATAGACAAAAAATGGCTTGATCAGTTGGAGGCTTTGGAAGGACTTCGTGAAGCTGTTGGACTTCGCTCTTATGGTTCAAAAAATCCTCTTACTGAATATAAAATTGACGGATTCAATATGTTCGATGAAATGCTGGATTCTATCAGAACTACAGTAATGTCGCGCGTATTTAAAGTAAGAATTCAGCTTTCTCCGGAAGCGCAGGAAGCCAGAAGAAAAGCCGCTATGCAGGCACAGCGCAATATGAATGCCCAGCATTCGGAAGCGGAAAGTATTACACGGCAGACAAGACCGGTTTCTTCTATGAACGGTGCTGCTGCCCGAAGACAAGTTGCAGGAAGTGTAACTGCGCAGCATACACAGGGACAATCAGTGACAGTGCGAAGAACATCGCCTAAGATTGGACGGAACGATCCGTGCCCTTGCGGAAGCGGAAAAAAATATAAAAATTGCTGTGGAAGAAATGCTTAGAAAAATTGCTGTTTTTATTAATTTTACATTAATAGTGTTTCTTTTTTCTTCATGTTTGAACTCGAACAAAGTAGTTTCTGTTTCAGAAAACGAAATGTTCAGTTTGGATTATGGAAATTTTGCTGAGCAGATTAATCTTTTCAAATTAAAGAAAAGCGGTCCTGTAACTACTTCTGTTTTTATGCGCGACGGCTTTTTTTATATTGTAAACGGTGACAGCGGAAAAATAGTTTCTTTAAATTCCTATGGAGATTTGCTTTCTTTGTTTTACAGCGAAGATTTTTATTCACAGTCAAATCTTTCTTCTGTAATTGATTTTTCTTCCGGAATTTGGAAACCTGTTTCCTATCCTTTTGCGCTTGCCGGAAAACTTTCTGTTGATTCGCGAAAATACATTTATGCAGTCGGAACTGTTCCGAAAGAGAGGAATGAACAGGCGGAAGATTTGAATCTTCTTTACAGCAATGTAGTTCTTAGAATTTCAAGTGACGGAAAGGAAGTTGACTATTTGGGGCAGCAGGGACCGAGCGGAACACCTTTTCCGGATATAAAAAATATTTACACTACGGAAAATAATGAAATCATTGTTGTGAGTTCTACGAATGACGGGCTTTTAGTTTTCTGGTTTTCTGCATCAGGTTTTTTAAAGTTTCAGGTTCCTGTAAAAACTTCTTCCGTTCCTGTTATTACGCCGGAATCAGTGAATGCTAATGCAGAGCAGTCGGATCTTTTTATAACGGTTGAAAATGTTATTCCTGACTGTTATGCGGAACGCCTTTATGTAAAAGTTGATTATTATTTTCCTCATATAGATGAAGAGTCTAAAACTCAGTCGGGTATTGATTATGTAAAAACTTCTGTTTATCCGCTTGATATAGAATCCGGGAAATTTGGCGAAGCGGTGAATATTCCGGCTTACGAAGAATCTGTTACGGAAGATTTTTCAAAATTGACTTACAAACTTCCTTATGATTTTCTTGGCGTAACAAAAAATACTTGGATGTATTTTATAATAACGACAGATGATGGTTTTAATGTTCTTATGCTTCAGCCGGGAACGCAGAATGTAATAAAGCGCAACATAAAGATTGACCATAAAAATACGCTTTATTATTCTCTTTCTCTTTCTGATGAAGGAATTATTTCCGCTCTTCTGTGCGAAAAAGAACGGGCGCGCGTAGTCTGGTGGCGCACGGATTCGCTTTTGGCTACAATGTTCAACTAGCCTTTTGCAGGAAGGTTATAATATGGATTTCAGCAATATTGAAGAAGGTTATGCCGACGGAGAAAAGCCGCTGCATTTTTATTATAACCGCGAAGAGCGCGTAAAAAATGCGCCTAAAATTGTTCAGGATTATTATTCAGGAAAAATTCAGTTTACCCGCAATCCTTTTAAAGTTATTTTTAAGAATCCTTTTAACAGGATGATGTTCATATTTCTGGTTCTTTTCTGCGGATTTGCATATTTTATGGATTATCAGGCTAATAAAAATGCGCTGAAAATTGGCGGAACTTCGGCAAATGTTTCCGCATTTTCTTATTCGGAACAGATTTATGCAAGCCTAAAATTTGAGCCGCTTTCAGAAAAGAAAAAAAAGGCTTTTGTTCCGGTTCCTGTTTCCGTTGTTTTCAGCGCATTTGATTCTTCCGGAACTGTGGTAAATAGCGGAGAAGTTTTTGATTCTTACGACGGAAATGAACTTTTTATGCGGACACAATTTAAAGATTATGATATAATTCGTGTTGTTGCGGATGTGACTTTTGGAAATGAAAAGAACACTTTTTCTTCAGAAGTTGTAAAGCGATAAAAGAGGTTTTTTATGCTTCAGTTTTACTTTTTGTCAGTTTTTTTGAGTCTTCTTGTGGGATTCATTCTTTTTTTTGGAAACTCGGCTGGACAGGAAGATGAACAGGAAAGTCCGGTTGAACAGAAAAAAAATCCGGATGATGATATTTCTTTTTTGGATACAGATTATCGGGGTGTAAAACTTCCGCATCAGAAGAAATCTGTAAACGGAATGTTCGGAAAAAACTCAGTTCTTAATGATAAACTTTTTCAGCTTGTTCTTGGCATCCTTTCTGTTTTTGTCGGACTGATAAAGTTGCTTTCTGCCGTAAACGGAATTCCTTTTCTTGGCGATTTGCTTCCGGCTCTTGCAGGACTTTTGGGCGGGGCGGCGCTTCTTTTTAAGTATTATCTTGAAACTAGTTCTGCCGATTTGGAACTTCCGCCTTTTTTGCAGAATATTTTTGTTGACAACAGAAAATATATCGGCTTGGCTTGTATGATAGTCGCTGTTATTCACTTTATAGTACCAGGAGTTTTGTTCCTTTAATGAGTAATTCAGTTGCATGTATTGTTTATAAAGACGGAAAAGTTCTTATTGCGCATCGGACTGCAAAAGGCGATATGGGAAACCGCTGGGAATTTCCTGGTGGAAAAGTGGATGCCGGCGAAGATGATAAGATGGCGATTGTACGCGAAATGCAGGAAGAATTTGGAGTAAAAGCTTTTCCGGGCGAAAAAATAACTTCCTGCTCTTTTTTTCATAAAGACAAGGAATGTTTTTTAAATGCTTATTCCGTCACTCTTGAACACGATGGAATTGCAGAACCTTATGTTCTTACAGAACACACGGAATACAAATGGGTGGATCCGAAAGTGATTGCAGATCTTAATTTTGTTGATTCTGATTTAAAAATTTATCCTGCCGTAATGGAATATTTGGAAAAATAATTTATGGATTTTTTGAATAAATTTTCTCTTAATAAACTTGTTCTGTTTTTTTCTGCGTTTCTTGTATTTTTTACTTTCGGTTGTAAAAAGGATAAAGAAATAGTTTTTGACAATTCAGACCCGCTTGCTCTTGCTTTGGATGTTCAGTGGGCCGTTATTGTTGAACCTTATGCCGCCTTCCGTAAAAATACAGACTGGAACAGCGAAGTTTCCGGTCATTGCAGAAAAGGTGATATTTTGCAGATAAAAGGAAACGCAATCTTTAATAATAAGGAAAATTGGTATTTTTTTGATGAAGGTTGGCTTCCGGAATCTGTTTTGGCAGTTTATTCGAACAAATTTAAGGCGCAAACTGCCGCCGGGAATTTGAAATAATGCTGATAATAGCGGAAATTGGCACAAGCCACGAAGGTTCGGAAAAAAAAGCGCGTGAACTTATTGACTGCGCAGTTTATGCCGGTGCGGATGCTGTAAAGTTTCAATGGGTTTATGCGGATGAGATTTTACATCCGGATACAGGTTTTGTAAAACTTCCCACAGGAAATATCCGTCTTTACGACCGTTTTAAGCAACTTGAATGTGATTCTTCCTTTTATGGAAAAATGCTTGATTACGCGCATTCAAAAGGCGTAAAATTTGTATGTTCGCCGTTCGGCTTAAAAAGTCTTTCTGAACTTTTAGAAATAAAGCCGGATTTTGTAAAAATTGCATCTCCGGAACTTAATCATTTTCCGCTTTTAAAAAAACTTGCGGAATACCGCTCTTTGCAGCGCAACAGAAACGAAAAGCCGGTTCCTGCGATAGTTTCTACCGGAGTTTCTAAATTAAAAGATATTGAAAAGGCGCTTTCAATCCTTTGCTATGATAAAGAAGGTCGTTTTGTTCCGGATGGAATTTCGCTTTTGCATTGCATTACAAGTTATCCCGCTCCGGAAAACGAATACAATTTAAAGTTGATTGAAAACTTAAAAAGTATTTTTGGTGTTGCTGCCGGTTTGAGCGATCACAGTTTGGATCCGGTTCTTGTGCCTGTGCTTTCCGTGTTTTGCGGTGGAACGATAATTGAAAAACATATTACGCTAAGCAAAAAGACCAGCGGACTTGATGATCCTGTTGCGCTTGAAGGCGAACAGTTTGCTCTTATGGTTCATTCTGTTCATCAGGCGGAAGCAGTTTTGAACCGTTATGGAAAAGAAGCAGGATTTGTGCAGGCCGTAAAACAACTGGAAGAATCCTATGAAAAAGAAAAAATTTTTGCATGCATCGGCGACGGAATAAAAAGACTTGCATCTGCGGAAGAAAAAAATTATGGGCGCACAAACCGTTCTTTGCATTTTATGAAATCAATGAAGAAAGGTGAAAAAATTTGCACGGATGATATTGCTGTTTTAAGAACGGAAAAAGTTCTTTCGCCGGGAATCGGACCGGAATTTTTAGAAAACGCTGTTGGGGCTGTTCTTGCCCGCGATGTGCAAAACGGTTCCGGGGTTCAGTTTGAGGATTTGATTTTGCGCGCAGAGCAGCGGATTTTGTGAAACTTACTTTCGCACAGTTTTTAAAATCATTGCGATTCCGGTAATGGTCAAGTCCTTGTCTATAAAATTAATGCTCTTTATGATCGGCTGAAGTACGCTGTTCAATCCGCCGGTTGCAATTACTTTTATATCTTCTTTTTTTGTAAGGCTTTCTTTTGAAAGGTCAGTTTTCATTCTGCTTATCATTGATTCAATAAGCCCTTTGTAACCTAAAAAAATTCCGGATTGAATTGACCAGACTGTATTTTTTCCAAGACTTGATTCCGGAATATCCATAGGAACCGATGGAAGCTGTGCCGTATTTTTAAAAAGCGATTCAATGGCTGTTCCTATGCCGGGTGCAATTGCAATTCCGGAAATATTTCCTTTGTGATCTATTGCCGTAAAAGAAAGAGCGGTGCCAAAATCAATTACAATCGAAGGGCATTTATATTTAAGCCAAGCTGCGACCGCGTCGCTTAAAAGATCTGTTCCTATTTCGTGGACTGCGTTTTCCGGCAGTGTTACAGGAAGTCTGGAATAAATTTCTGGTCCGATTACAAGAGGTTTTTTTCCGCATATATGCTGGGTTACAATAATAAACGGTCCGATAAGCGATGGAACAACAGAACTTATTACAGCATCATCAATCTTTGAAAAATCAATATGCGCTTCGTTGAACAGCGGCCGCAAGGTTGAAAAATATTCATCGCCTGTCCGTCTTGAATTTGTTGAAAGACGCCATTGATTGATAATTTTTTCATTTTCCAGTACGGCAACTTTTATGTTTGTGTTTCCTATATCAAATGCCAAGATCATAATAATTTAATATTTTAACTATTTTATTGTAACTTGCAAGTTTTTTATGTATTATATTTTCTATGAGTGATTTAATTCAACCTAGAGTATTAAAAGGTTTCCGCGATTTTCTACCGGAAGCGGAAATTGGAAGAACAAATTTAACTGAAAAAATTACAGAAGTTTACCGTTCATTCGGTTTTGTTCCGATTGACACGCCTGTTCTTGAGTATACAGAAATTCTTTTGAGAAAAAGCAACGGAGAAACAGAAAAGCAGGTTTTCCGCTTTCAGGATAACGGCGGCCGCGATGTTGCGCTCCGTTTTGACTTGACCGTTCCGTTTGCGCGCTTTACAGCGGAACACAAAAATGAACTTTATTTTCCGTTCAAACGCTATCACATTGCAAAAGTTTGGCGCGGAGAAAAGCCTCAGGCCGGACGTTACCGCGAATTTGTTCAGTGCGATATTGATACTGTAGGTTCGGACAGTGCGGCAAGCGATTTTGAAATTCTGAATGTTATGAAAGCCGCTTTGAACGGAATCGGTGTTGAAAATATTACAATTCACGTTAATCACCGCGGAATTTTTAACCGTTTTCTTGCTCTTCTTGGCGTAAGCGACAAAAGCGAGGATATTCTTCGCTCTGTTGACAAACTTGCAAAAGTTGGAGAAGAAGAAGTTCTGAAAGAACTTAATGAATTTACAAAGAATGAAGAAAAAGCTCAAAAAATTCTTGAATATATTTCCAGCAAGGGAAGTTTTGAAGAAATTCTTTCCAAAATAGAAAATCTTGCCGGCGGTCCGGGTGAAGATACTGAGCGGATGCGCAATATTTATGAAATGATGAAAGCTGCCGGAATTGAAAAAACTTATGTTTTGGATCCTAGCATCACACGCGGTCTTGATTATTACACCGGCGTTGTATACGAAACTTTCTTGAATGATTTGCCTTCTATCGGTTCGGTTTGTTCCGGCGGCCGTTACGATAATCTGGCGGGACTTTATATGAAGGAAAAAGTTCCTGGAGTTGGCGCTTCGATTGGAATTGACCGTTTGATTGCTGGTCTTGAGCAGCTTGGCAAATTTAAGGCGGACGGAAGCTATCTTGATGCGGAAATTTATTGTATGGATGAAAAAAATGCAATTTATTACCAAAAAGTTGCTGCAAAATTGCGTGCTTTGGGAATAAATGTTGAAGTTTTTCCTGATGCGAAAAAAATGGGCCAGCAGTATGCGGTTACAACAGCAAAGGGCGTAAAGTGGGGAATTATGCTCGGTGAGGATGAAATAAAAACCGGAACAGTTACATTAAAAAATCTTCTTAACCGGGAAATCTCCGCAGGACTTACAGAAGAAAAAGTTGCGGAAATTATAATTCAGAACCGCTGAACCGTAAAAATTTGTGCAAAGTAAGCGGAAAATTTTTAAGCTGGAGTTCATATGAAAATAAACGAAACAGAACTTATTGAAAAAGCTTTTTCTATGCTTAAGTTTTCTTATGTTCCGTATTCGCATTTTACAGTGGGAGCGGCCTTGCTTTGCAAAAACGGAAAAATTTTCGGTGGCTGTAATATTGAAAATGCTGCGTATGGACCTTCGAACTGTGCGGAAC
>CAYXDA010000084.1:0-9070 GCA_964463615.1 uncultured Treponema sp. | reverse complement strand
AATAACAACAGCTTCCGGAGTATCATCAATGATAATATCAACACCGGTAAGAGTTTCCAACGCGCGGATGTTTCTTCCTTCACGGCCGATGATTCTTCCCTTCATTTCGTCACTTGGCAAGGAAACTGTAGTAACAGTAATGTCGCTGGTGGTTTCCGGTGCAATGCGCTGAATTGCAGTAACAAGAACTTCCCGCGCTTTCTTTTCTGCGGTAAGCTGTGCTTCCTGTTCAATTTTGTTAAGAAGCGCCTGTGCATCATGACGGGCATCGTTTTCAAGATTTTTAATAATTAAATCTTTTGCTTCCTGCTTTGTAAGACCAGAAATACGTTCAAGTTCCTTGCGGTATTCTTCCTCTTGAGCGGTAACAGCGGCTTCTCGTTTTTTCATTGCGTTCATCAGGTCTTCACAGGCTTTTTCCCGTTTTTCCACTTCAGAAGCTTTCTGGTCAACAACTTCTTCTTTTTTATTTACGCGGGCTTCGTAACGTTGTACTTCGGCACGTCGCTCGCGGTTTTCCCTTTCCTGCTGGTTACGTTCGCGAATGAGTTCATCTTTTGCGTTCAGCAAAATTTCCTTTTTCTGAGCTTCAGCTTCTTTAATTGCGTCCTGTTTTACACGTTCTGCTTTTTGTTCTGATGCAGATAGTTGAAATCTGGCGTACAGCCAGCGAATTGTCCATCCAAGAACGATTCCAACAATCGGGAGAACGATGAATAATACAATATTCGGCATTTTATTCTCCTAGTTTGAAATAGTTCAACTTGCATTATAAATTAACAAATATAACTTGTCAAACGATAAGCGACTGTATAAGCGACTGTATGCAATAATATAGAAAATAAATATGAGTCAGAAATAGATTTTAACAAAAAATTATGAAGGGCGCCTGCCCTACGGCTCAAAACTCCGGGATTTCGGCAGGCTCAATCACCTGCGTTTTTCGCCTACCCCTCGGTGCACTGCGCCTGGCTTCGCGGCGCATTTTTTTTCGCTACATAGAAAAATCTTTTCCAAGATAGATTTCGCGGGCAAGTTCCGAATCCAAAATTTCCTGTTTGCTTCCTTGAATCATGATCTGCCCGGTGTTTACAATTATTGCTCTGTCCGTAATTTCCAAAGTGTCGCGAACATTATGATCTGTAATTAAAATTCCGATTCCGCGCTTTGCTAAAAGCCCGATCATTGATTTGATGTCGGCAACTGCAATCGGATCAATTCCGGCGAACGGCTCATCCAGCAGAAGAAATTTCGGTTCTATTGCAAGGGAACGCGCAATTTCCGTGCGCCGCCGCTCTCCGCCGGAAAGTGTGAACGCATATTGTTTCCGGATTCTTCCGATTGCAAATTCTTCTATAAGTTCTTCCAGCCGCTGCTTTTTTTCCGCTTTTGAAAGGTCTTTCCGTGTTTCTAGAATCGACCAGATATTTTCTTCAACAGTAAGTTTTTTGAAAACGCTTGGTTCCTGCGGCAAATAGGAAATACCTTTTCTTGCTCTTTTGTACATGGAAAGCGGAGTTATCTGTTCATCGTCAAGAAAAATATCTCCGGCGGTCGGTTTGTAAAATCCTACAATCATATAAAAAGTTGTAGTTTTTCCTGCTCCGTTCGGCCCCAAAAGTCCTAAAACTTCGCCGGTCTGCATTGAAAAATCAATTCCCTGTACAACTTTTTTGTGTCCGAAACTTTTAAAAAGGCTGGAAACCCGTAATGTGTGAATTTTTTCGTTATTCATCGCCGTTCTCCTGCTTTTGTGTGTTTTCGGACATAATCTCAGTTTTTTCTTCTTCTGAAACCGGATTTTCTGTTTTGTCCGGTTCTGCGCTTACTGAAGTTTCGGAATCCTTTGGTTTTATTTCCGCTGATTTCTTGCTGTTTTTTGTATTTTCAGATTTCCGCTCGTCAACTATGGAGCCTTTTACTCTTCCGTCAAGTGTAATTTCCTGCGATGTTAAATCCAGTGTAATCTGCTGTGCGCGGAAAGTGTCGTCGCCTTGTTTTATTTGCGAATTTCCGCTCAGTTCAAGCATTTGGTCCGCTTTTCTGTAAATTGCGTAGGCGCCTGTGCAAATATTATTTTTTTGTGTAAGTTCAATTTCTATTTGCATTACGGCGGTATCAGTCGCCTGATTGTATTCAATTGACTGGGCTTTTGCTTTTACATTATTTTTTACATCCGTAAGTTCAACGTTGGCCTGTAAAGTCGCAATTTTTGTTTCTCTGTCGTACTTTAATATTCCGCAACTGAATTCCAGTTCGGATTCCATGTTTTTGCCTTTTACTGAACCTTCCGCATTTATAAAACGGAAATCTTTTCCGGAAAGCCCGATTTTATCCGCAAAAATCTCCATTGTATCGGTAAGAACGTACGCTTCTCCGTTTAATGTTGTAGAGTCTGATTTGTCGCCTACAATGCCGCTCATACTGTCTGCGGAAAAAGTTATTTTTTCAGCGGAAACAGGGCAAACTGCGCTAAAAAATAGAATCGTTGCAAAAAAAACTTGTGGTGCGAAAAATTTACTGTTTCTCTTCAATTTGCGCTCCGTCTGCGTTTTGTTCCGCATTTGTAATATTGCTTTCTGTTTTTGCCGTGTTTTTTTCATCCTGGTCAAACTGCCCGGTTACAACTCCATTGAAAGCAAATTTTTTGCTCACTCCGCTTGCGGAAAATCCCGAACCGTGCATTACAGTTTTGCCTTTTTTTAATGTAACCATATCATTTCTGCTGCTTGTAAGCTGTTCTGTTTTTCCGTTCCAGCGCAAAGTATCGGCAGAAACTATAAGATCATCTTTTTTGTTGTTGATTTCAATGTTGTCGTAAAGAACGTAGTTTTCGGCTTTTGTATCCGAAGAAAGAAGTGCGCATGCACCTTCCGTTGTAATTTCTCCATCGTTGTCCATTATTGTGAAATTCACATCTTTTGCATACATTGTTTTTCCGTCAGAATATTGTTCCAGACGTCCCGCTTGCAAGGACATTGTTTTTTTTCTGTCTTCGTAGCGGGTAAAACTTGCGTCTGTAAAAATAAATTCCGGCACGTTTGTTTCATCCTGGTAAGTTACTCCGTATTTTAGGGAGCAACCTGGAAAAAAAAATGAAAAACAAAAAATTAATAACGCAGACGGAAACGCTCTTTTCATTGTTTTTCTAATGTGGCTCCTAAAAATGCCGTGAACAGCGGATGCGGTTTTGCCGGACGAGAAACAAATTCCGGATGGTATTGAACACCGATTCCCCATTTGTGGTTTTCCCATTCAAATGCTTCAGCCCGTCCGTCTGCTTCTGTTTCCGCAGAAATAACAAGTCCGTTCTGTTTCATAAATTCGGAATATTTTTTGTCAAAAGTATGTTTGTTGCGGTGTCGTTCGGAAATCAATGTTTTTTTGTATGCCGCATAAAGTTTTGTATTTTTTAAAACTTTTACATTTTGCGCACCTATTTGTTCCGAGCCGGAAGCCGTAAGTCCGGCTTGTTCTTCCGGAAGGCTTATGATTGCGTGTTCTGAATTCTGGATGAATTCGGTGCTGTCCGCATCCTGCCAGCCGATAAGGGAACGCGCTGTTTCTATTGCCATAAGCTGCATTCCCAGATCAATTCCTAAATACGGAATGTTGTTTTCGCGGGCAAATTTTACAGTCTTTAAAAGTCCTAAAAATCCGCGCTGTCCGTAATTTCCTGGAATTACAATTCCGTTTACGTTTTCAAATGCGGAAGAAATTGATTCTTTGTCTTCAAGCGATTCCGCATCAATTTTTTTAAGTTCCAGCTGAACTCCGAAAGAAGTTACTGCCGCGTGGAAAAGCGATTCACGCACTGATTTGTAACATTCGTCCAAGTAGTCTTTTTTTCCTACCATTGCGATTGTAACTTTTGTGCTTGCTTCATTAAGTTTTTTTATAAAACTTGTCCATTGTCGTATATTTGAGTTGGCAACATCGGTTTTTATTTCAAGTTTTTTTACGATTTCAGAATCAATTCCTTCTTTATGGAATATAACCGGAATTTCATAAATAGATTTTTCTACGTCCGGGGAAACAAAAACTGCATTTTGAGAAACATTGCAGAAAAGCGCAAGTTTTTTTCGGATTGAAGGTTCAATTTCTTTTTCGCAGCGGCAAAGAAGAATATCAGGCTGAATTCCCGCTTCCTGAAGCTGTTTTACCGAATGTTGGGTAGGTTTTGATTTCAATTCCCCGCCGGTGATTACCGGAATCAAAGAAAGATGAATAGTACAGATGTCATTTTTTGAAAGTTCGTGAATCATTTGACGGCCGGCTTCCAAATACGGAATTGATTCAATGTCACCGACAGTTCCGCCGATTTCTACGATTACAACATCCGCCTGAGTTTTTTGTCCGATTGCAAAAATCCGTCGCTTTATTTCGTCTGTTATGTGCGGAATTACTTGAACAGTCCGTCCGTTGTAGCGGCCTGCGCGTTCATTGTGAATAACTTGGTCATAAACTTTGCCGATTGTAATGCAGTTGTCGCTTGTTATGTTTACACTTGTAAAGCGCGAAAAATTTCCAAGGTCAAGATCCGTTTCGGCTCCGTCTTCTGTAACGTAAACTTCACCATGCTGGAACGGACTTATGTTTCCTGCGTCAAGGTTAATGTAAGGATCGCATTTTATCATTGAGATTTTTAGACCATAACCTTCAAGAAGGCTTCCTATTGTTGCAGAAGCCACTCCTTTTCCAAGACTTGAACAAACTCCACTTGTGATCAGAACATATTTACTCATAAGGTAATATTTTTTCATTATGTTTGCTTTTAGTCAATGATGATAATGATGAAATTGAAAAAATAACCGCAACAGAGAAAGTCTGACCTTTCATAAAGTTACTTCTTTATGCCGTATATTTTGCAGTATGGCATTAAAAAAACAAAAATTTTTAACAAAATTTGATTGCTTTGAAAAGTGCGTGTATAATCATTCTATGCTTGAAGTGCTTAATGATGAATATTTTGAAAAATTCAAAAAAACTATATACGATGAAAGCGGAATAACTTTTTCGGATACAAATCGTCCTATACTTGATAGTCGGATAAAAGAAATTCTTAGGGAAAAGAAAATAGAATCTCCTGCGGAATATTATTCTCTTATTTTAAAAGATCATGAAGAAATGAAACGTATGCTGGATAGTGTTACAACTAATCTTACGCGTTTTTTTAGAAATCAGCCGCATTTTGATGCTTTTGAAAATTACGTAATTCCTCATATTCTTGAAGAAAAAAAGAAATCCGGAGATAGAACCGTGCGTGTTTGGAGCGCAGGATGTTCAACTGGGGAAGAACCGTATACAATTGCTATGATTTTAAAGAAAATTCTTCCGATGGGATATAATTTTACGATAATTGCTTCTGATATTTCGCTTAAATCTTTGATGGTCGGTCAGCAAGGTTTGTATGCGGAAAATAAAATAGACGGAATTCCTCCGGAATATCTTTCGCAATTTTTTACAAAAACTGAAAAAGGATATCAGATAAGCAAAGATATTATGAGTCATGTAAAATTTGACTATCATAATCTTAAAAATGAACCGGGAATGCGGAATTTTGACGTTGTTTTCTGCAGAAATGTAATGATTTATTTTGACGAAGCGGCGCAACGCGTTGTTCTGAACAGATTCTGGGAATCTATGGCAAATCATTCTTATTTGTTTATCGGACATTCAGAATCTCTTTTTGGAATGAATACAAAATTTGAGTTTCTTAAAACGGATTGGGCTTGCTTATATCAAAAGATTGTATAAACTTCTTTGTTGGTATTTTTGCTAGAAAAAAACGGATAAGGTAAAATGGAAATAAATAATTCTATATATGATACGCTTTGCGTTCAGATTTGTGATGATTCTGCCTTGATGCGAAATCTTGTTTCGCGGATTATAAACGATGTTCCTGGAATGAAAGTTGTAGGAAAAGCGGTGAACGGAAAAATGCTTCTTGAGGAAGTTCCTGTTGTAAAGCCGGACATCATTGTTCTTGATATAGAAATGCCTGTTATGACGGGTGTTGAATTTTTGGAAGCGCGAAAAAAACTGAAGTGGGATATTCCGGTTGTAATTCTTTCTTCTGTAGCTACAAAAGGTGCGGCTGTAACCGTAAAGTGTCTTGAGCTTGGTGCGGTTGATTTTATAACTAAGCCGGGCGGTTCTGTTACAACAGAAATAATGGATGTGAGCGAAGTTATTGTTGAAAAAATTGCTTCTTACGGAAGTTCTTATGCGCGCCGCCATGGAAAAAAATTGCCTTCCGTTGATTTTTATTTGCGTTCAATAAAAATGAAGGAAGCGGAAAAATTTGTTGAAAAACAGAAAGGAATAAAATCCGCTTCTGCTACTTTGGAACCTGTTTTGTCATCTTGGAAAGAACCGGAAAAAAGGGAACCGAAAATTGTGGAACCTTTGCGAAACGGTGGCAAAATAAAAATAATAGCGATAGGAATTTCTACTGGCGGCCCGAATGCTTTGCGGGATGTCTTTAAAATGATAGATCCTCACTTGAAGCAGCCGATTTTAGTTGTTCAGCATATGCCGGCCGGATTTACAAGGGAATTTGCTCAAAGCCTTAATAAAATTTGTCCGCTGGAAGTTTGCGAAGCCGCCGATGAAATGCCCATACAGGACGGACACGTTTATATTGCTCCGGGAAATTATCATATAGTTGTGGAAGAACGTTTTGGCGGAAATGTAATCCGCACAACGCAATCAGAGCAAAGAAACGGGCATCGCCCGAGCGCGGATGTTCTTTTTGAAAGTGTGGCTGAAGTCTACAAAAACAATGCTCTTGGCGTAATTATGACAGGAATGGGACGGGACGGAGCTGCTGAAATTACAGAAATGCGAAGGCAAGGTGCCTGGACGTTGGGGCAGGACGAATCATCCAGTGTTGTTTACGGAATGCCGCGCGTAGGGTGGGAACTTGGCGGTGTTCAAAAGCAGGTTCCGCTTATGCAGATGGCAGATGAAATCAGCAGACTTGCGCGCGAGCATCAATAAATAACGATTTTTATTCTACTATTTTGTTGATTTGCAGTTTTACGATAGTTGGCGCTGTCCGCGATGATGCGAATATAAAAGCGCCGGCTGTTAAGAAAAACACTGAAATAAAAATTGCTTTGAAAAATTCTGTGTATTCGCAATTAAAAAGGTCTGCGGCTGGTTTTGAAATAAAAAATCCCAGCAATGCGGCTGCAATAGGAACCAGGAGCGCAAAAAGTCCTGCTGCTGCTTCTTTTTTCTGTGGTAGTCCGATTATAACTTTTGTTCCTGCGGAAATTTTAAATTTATAGGGATTTGCAACTTCTATTCCGGAAATCTTTGCAGAATCCGTAAAATTCGCATCTTTGTTCTGCAGGATTTTTTGCTCCGGTGCCACCATTATAGTTCCATTTTCTATTGATGTTACAATGTAAACGCTTTTCACAAAACTTCTCCATTCTTTTTTAGTTCTTTAAGACGTTTTGCGCATTCTTTTTCGCCGGTTTTATTGCCAAGTTCCGCATAAGTGTCTTTTAGATTAAAAATTGCATCATAATAGTACGGATTTATAATGACCGCACGTTCAAACGCAGAGGATGCTTCTTCAAAATTTTTGGTGTTAAAAAGAATAACACCTTGAGTGTTCCATAATTTTGAATTTTCCGGATTTACAGAAAGTCCGCTGTAGCAATATTCCATAGCGTCTTCAAATTTTCCTTCGTTATAAAGAACAAGCGCAAGTTCTTCAATAATTTCTGTGTCTGAAGGCGAAATGTGATGTGCCTTTAATAGAGAATTTTCGGCTTTTTGCAGATCTCCGGAATCTCTGTAGGTAAGTCCAAGATTATACCATAGAAGAGAATTGTTTTTTTCAATTGTAATTGCGCGCACAAAACAAGCGATTGCTTCTTTAAAAGAACCATCTGCTGCCAGCAAAATTGCCTGATTGTTAAGTCTGTCCGCTGTTTCAGTCATTTTTTTTGCTTTTCCTTTTAATCTTTCTTCTTGCTTTGGAATTTTAAAATCATTGAACTGAATAGTTCTTCTATAAGTTTAGCAGACTTTGAAGAATTTGCACTCTTAAAAATATCAGAAAGAGCAGAGATATTCTTTTCTATTGTTTCTTTTCCTTTTTTTTCCGCTTTTTCAATCGAATTGTTGTTTTCCAAAATAGAAATACATTTTTCAACTGCCGGCGAATCGATTCCTTCTTTTGCCGCCTGCTCGAAAAGAGAGGAAATTATTTTTTTATCTTCAGGTTTTTCCTGGATATGTAAAAGAACCGGAAGACTCTTTTTGCCTTCAACAATATCGTCTCCGCGTTTTTTTCCTGGATTTCCGGTTGTAAGGTTTTGAACATCGTCAAGAATTTGAAATCCTTCGCCAAGTGCAGCCGCAATTTTTCCTGCGGAAACAGTTTCTTCTGCGTTTGCTCCTCCGGCTAAAAATCCTGTCTTAACAGCAAGAGATGCTAAAGTTCCGGTTTTCAAGTGAACCATTTGAGTATATTCCTGTACAGTTGGAAATAAAGCCGGATTTCTATGCCAGAAAATGTCCATTGCCTGACCAAGATGAAGTCTGCGAAGTTCCTGCGTGTACAACATATAAAGCTGATTTTTAAATTTTTCTGAAGCGTTAAGTTTGTTTATTACAACTGGTGCTAAAAAATAAAGCCAGGAACCTGCATTCAGCGCGGTGTCCAGTCCGTATGTTATGTAAGCAGCCGGTTTTCCGCGCCGTTCCTTGCTGGAATCTTCAATGTCATCATGAATAAGAGATGCTGTATGGACGAATTCTACAAGTGGTGTAATACTGTACGTTTGTTCAAGCGAAAGAGGAGCGGATTTTCCGGATTCGCGGCAAAGTTCAGAGCAAAGTACTAAAAGCAGCGGTCTCCAACGTTTTCCGCCTAAATCCATAAGAGAACGGCAAGGTGTTATAAGGTTTGCAAAATGTTCTTCAGTTACGAATTCGGAAAGATTTCCGAATGATTCTTTTTGCCATTTTTCATTTGTTTTTTGCGGAAGAATTTCTTTTAAAGAATCTTCTATATTTTTTAAAATTAGTGTAAATTCTTGTTTCATAT
>CAYXDA010000083.1:0-9096 GCA_964463615.1 uncultured Treponema sp. | reverse complement strand
ATATTATATATTGTAATTTTTAAGGAATAAAAAAAATGAAAAAAGGTGTTTACACTATTGGCTCGCTCATCATTTTGTTGATTGCGGCATTAATCTTTGTTCTTGTACCTATTTTCCAGGGCGGACGAATGGGAAAGCGTCTTCCTTCTTTCGGAAAATATGACGGAACAGAAATTCGATACGAACAGGACACAAATTATTACAATTATGTTGCCCGCTATGCAGAATATTACAAAAATAACGGAATAGAAATAAACGAATCAAATCAGATTTATCTTTTCAGTTATGCTTTCAATGCGACTGTAACAGATCTTGCATACAAAAAAGCTGTCGCAAAAGCAGGTTACAAAGTACCGGCAACAGCTGTAAACAGAGCAATAAAACCTTATTTCTCTGATGAAAAAGGTGTTTTCTCTCAAAAAATTTATAATACATCTGTAAACAACAATCCGGACAGAGTTGCCGCATTGCGCCAAGACATTGAATCCACACTTACCTCAAACCGCTATGCGGAAGATTCTTTCGGCGGACAAACTGCTTTTGGAAAAACAACGCTTTACGGATTAAAAGTTTCAAATGAAGAAGTAGATTTTATTCAAAAAATCGGAAACGACCAAAGAACTTTCAATTTGGCTTCTTTCAATATGTCTGATTATCCGGATTCAGAAAAAGTTGCATACGGAAAAGCAAATTCAGACAAATTTGTAAAGTATGATTTTTCTATAATAACAGTTGCGGACAAATCAAAAGCTTCTTCACTTTCAAAAAGAATCAATGGAAATGAAATTACATTTGCAGATGCTGTAAGCGAATCTCTTAAATCTTACTCAAATGACAGCGGAAAAATAAACAGCAAATATCATTATCAGATTGAAAAATTCCTTAAAAATTCAGAAGACATGTCAAAACTTTCAGTTTTGGAAGAAGACGCAATCAGTGAACCGATAGAAACAACTGTAGGTTGGTCAATTTTCAAGGCTGACTCAAAAGCCGTTCAACCTGATTTTACTGACACAAACACTGTAAAAACAGTTTACAATTATCTTACAGCAAATGAATTCGGTCATATAGAAGATTACTACAAAGAAACTGCAAAAGCATTTGCGTCTGTTGCAAAAGCCCGAGGATTCAACGCAGCTTGCAGACAATACAATGTAAAAAATATTGCTGTTCCTGCATTCGCTCTGAACTATGGAAATCTTTCGGTATTGTCAAAAATAGACACTTCGCTGGACGGACTTTCCGGTGCGGACACAAACAGAAATCTTTTAAAAACTGCGTTCTCATTAAAGGACGGTGAAATTTCTGAACCGATCACAAACTACAGAAACATTCTTGTACTGCAGCTTACAAAAAGCGCAATTGCATCTGCTTCTCCTATTCCTGCAGAAGCTATGATTGATGAACTTACAAATTATGATGTTTCTTCCGCTCAGACAGCATTGCTTACAAGCGACAAACTTGAAAACAATGTTCAGGATGTTTACTTTAACTATTTCGCACAGAACAACTAAACGGAGAACTTTTGTTCAACGATAACGAAAAAAAGCCCTGCCTTGTAAAACTAGAGCGGGGCTTTTCTGTTAATTACCAAAACCGATTTTTATACTCAAAATATGCTCCGGAAAAAAATATACTTTCTGTAGTTGAAAATCTTGAAATTCTTCCCGGAACCATTATTTTATGCTTTTCTCCTGTTTTAAAATACGGAATTGAGGAACTTGCAAAAAAACTAAAAGAAAACTGCATCATGTTCGGCATTGAATACGATCCAGAACTCTATGAAATTGCGAAATCGGAAACAAAGAATCTTGAATGTTCAAAAAACGGAACGTACATACTTGTGCCAAGAAATGAAGTTTGTTTTTTACCCGAAAGAATCGAACGACTTTGCAGAAAGGGAACTTACAAGCGTGTAATCAGCATTGAATTTTCAGGCGGATTCTATTTCAATGCGAAGTTTTATATAAATCTTTTTGAAACATGCAGGAATACTGCAAGTCAATTTTGGAAAAACAGAATCACTCTTGTAAAATTCGGAAGAAAATATTCCGCAAATCTTTTTAAAAATTTGCAATATATTCCGCAAAGCTTAAAGTGGATAAAAACTGAAAAGCCGATAATTGTTGCCGGTGCCGGTGAAAGTTGCGAAAAAACTTTGATTGGCATAAAAAAAGAGCGCGAAAAATATTTTATTATTGCCGTTGATGCTGTATTAAAAACATTAAAAGCATTAAAAATAAAAGCGGATGCGGCAGTCTGCGAAGAATCGCAGACTATCATCTCAAAAGCATTTTCCGGCTGTAAAAATCAGTTCGATTATCTTTTTTTAAGCACAACTGCGGCAAATTCAGTAACACGCATTGCTCCGCGAAAAAATATTTTTTACACTCCGCGCTTTGAAAATACTGAATTTTTGAAAAATCTTGAAAACAGCGGAATTTTAGAAAATATACAACAGCCGCTCGGTTCCGTCGGATTGAGCGCAACAGAAATTGCATTGAAAACAAGAAAAACATCTGACATTCCGATTTTTGTAACGGGGCTGGATTTTTCATATTCCATAGGAAAGACACACGCAAAAAATTCATTTCCGGAAAATGTGCGAAGAGCAGTTTCCTCAAAACTTTGCGGAATTGATAATTTTTCCGCATCATTCGGAAATGACAGTACCAAAATTATCGGAAAAAACGGAAGAAATGTAATTACAACAACAGCTCTTTCCGGCTATGCAGAACTTTTCAAGTTTAAATTTGCCGGCAAACAGAATCTTTTTGATTCAGGAGAAAGCGGAATCTATTTAGGATTACAAAAGAAAAATCCTTTTTCACTGGAAAAAAAATCACTTTCCTGCGAAAATTCAAAAGAAGAGCAGAATTCATTCAATTCAGAAAAATCTGCAAAAATAAAAGAATATCTTAAACAAGAAAAAACTGCACTTTTAGAACTTAAAGCTATTTTTACAGGAAAAAAGGATTTTTCAGAAAGCGAAAAAAACAAAAAAATTGAGGAACTTTTAGAAGCACGAGAATACCTTTATCTGCACTTTCCGGATGGATATAAAATGAATTTCTCACAAAATTTTTTAAATAGAGTCAGAGTAGAACTTGATTATTTTCTGAAAATATTCAAATAACATCTGACTTTTACTTTTCAATACAAACTTGTTGATTTTCCTAAAAATCAACAAGTTTTGCGATTTCAATAAAATTCGTATCGGGCTATTTATCTTCTGATTCTTTAAGAACTGCAAGGAATGCGCTTTGCGGAAGTTCCACATCACCGAACATTTTCATTCTCTTTTTTCCTTCCTTCTGTTTTTCCAGAAGTTTTCGCTTTCTTGTAATATCACCGCCATAACACTTTGCAAGAACATCTTTGCGGTAAGCGCTTACTGTCTCGCGCGCAATAATTTGTCCGCCGATTGCACCTTGAATAGCAACTTTAAACTGCTGATGACTGATTTCATTTTTCAACCGTTCACAAACTTTTCGCGCACGTTCAGGCGCACTTGGTTTATAGCAAAGGAATGAAAGCGCATCAACCGGCTTGGAGTTCAAAAGCATATCAACCTTTGCAAGTTCCGTCGGTCTGTAACCTATGATCTCGTAATCAAAAGAAGCATATCCGCGGCTGTAACTTTTCAATTTATCATAAAAATCAAAAAGAACTTCCGAAAGTGGCATTTCATAAGTAAGTTCAACGCGTTTTTCGTCAAGATACTGCATATTAGTCTGCTCACCGCGCTTCATTTTGCAAAGTTCCATCAAGGAGCCAAGGAACGTTGCCGGAGTAATAATGCTGGCTTTTATATAAGGCTCTTCCGCTGATTGTATTCGGCCCTGAGGATATTCAGAGGGATTATCAACAAACATTTCTGTTCCGTCGGTAAGCATAACTTTATAGCGGACAGAAGGTGCAGTAAAAATAATCGCCTGATCATAATCGCGCTCCAAGCGTTCCTGTATAATTTCAAGATGGAGCAAACCTAAAAATCCGCACCTGAATCCGTTTCCAAGCGCAAGAGAATTATCTTTTTCATAAACCAGACTTGCATCATTCAATTTTAATTTTTCAATGCTGCTTTTCAGTTCTTCATAATCGTTAGAATCCATTGGATAAATAGAAGAATAAACAACAGGTTTAACTTCCTTAAAACCGGCAAGAGGCTGTTCCGCAGAATTTGATGAACCAGTGATAGTATCGCCGACGCTTATATCCGAAACAGTTTTTATTCCGGAAATTATATATCCGACGTCTCCGGCTTCCAACTTTCCGGTTTCTTCATAATCAACTTTAAAAACTCCGCATTGTTCAACTTTATATTCAAGTCCGGTATTCATCATTTTTATTACATCACCGGTTTTTAAAGTTCCTTCTTTTACGCGGACATGAACAACAACACCTCTGTAAACATCGTAATGACAGTCAAAAATAAGAGCCTGAAGAGGAGCTGTTGAATCTCCCTGAGGAGCCGGAAAATAATTTACAATCGCTTCCATAAGTTCATCAATGCCCTCGCCCGTTTTTGCAGAAACAAGCTGAGTCTGACTGTCATCAAGGCCAAGTTCTTTTTTAATCTGCTCGCGGCAGGCAGGAATATCTGCGCTCGGAAGATCTATTTTATTTATTACAGGCACGATTGTTAAATCGTGTTCCAAAGCCATATACATATTTGAAACAGTCTGGCTTTCAACGCCCTGACTTGCATCAATCAGAAGAAGAGCACCTTCGCAGGAAGCAATTGCTCTGGAAACCTCGTAAGAAAAGTCAACGTGCCCCGGCGTATCAACGAAATTCAACTCATAATCATGACCGTCTTTTGCGTGATAAGGAATTGTAACAGCCTGGCTTTTTATTGTAATTCCACGCTCACGTTCAATATCCATATTATCAAGAATCTGATTGGTCATCTTTCTTTCATCAATAATATTTGACTTTTGAATAAGCCGGTCTGATAAAGTTGATTTACCGTGGTCAATATGCGCAACAATACAAAAATTGCGCTTGTACTTCATTTCCATTTTTATTCCTTATAAAAAAATTTTAAAAATAATACGGACTGTCTAAAGATGCACCCATTTGCATAGTAACATCAAGATAGCCCTTTTTCTTTTTTCTTGTACTAAGCGTTATAGATATTGCATCTTTTTCAGGTGAAAATTCAATATCATGGATTGTAACCGGATCCGTTACAGAAAATCCGGATTCATCCGCAACACTTCCTCTTAATATATCAGAAATCACATATTTTTTTGAACTCATCGTAGAATTTGGAGCAAGTTCCATTCCTAAAATCGGAATCATTGAGCCGGAAAGCAAATCTGAACTGTAAATTTCATAGCCAGGTTGTTCAGGACGTTTTTCAAGATATAAAAATGCGGAACATTCTTTTTCATCGCGCAGATATTTGCAAAGAACAATTGAGCCTGAACAAAAATTGCGGAATACATCCTGAGCATTATCTATTGTATAAATTTTTATGCCATTAAGCTCTGTGATAACATCGTCTTTTTTTAATCCGGCACGAAAAGCAACTCCGCCAGGCATTGCATATTGAACATCCAAGCCCAAATTTTTATTCGCTTCACGTTTTGTGTGTCCGTAGGCTCCAACCCAAACATGATCGCGCTTTCCGCCATTGAACAAAAAAGGTAAATCCTGACGCAAATATTCAACAGGAATTGCAAAATTAAGTCCCTGATACTGCATTATGCCGGCGAAGACAACCGCCTGGACTTTCAAATTTCCGTCTATAAGAGGACCACCGGAATTTCCGGAATTTACCGCAGTATCAATTTGAAGAACATTACCGCTGGTAAAAAGTTTTCTGTCTACAGCAGAAACAATTCCGCTGGTTAGAGTTCCATGCAAACCAAGCGGAGTTCCAATCGCACTTACTTTGTCACCAATATGCAAATCCTGGCTTGAACCAAGTGCAAGAATGAACGGCGGATCAATTTCAACCTTTAAAAGAGCAAGATCAAGCACTCTGTCGTATCCAACAACTTTTGCAGGAATTCTTGTATCTTGATCAGATGCAAGTTTTATATAAAGTCGCGAATAGCCTTCATACTTAGGGTCAACCATATCGTTTATTACGTGATGATTTGTAATAATATAACCACGCTTATCAATAAAAAAACCGGAACCAAGAACACGATCGGCATAGCCCATTCCATTTTGAATCGCAATACCTTTATCAACCCAGATTGTAACAGTTGCATCAATACAGTTCTGTATTGTTTTCGGCAAAAGTTTTGAATTCGGGATTATTCCAGGAACATTTGCAATATAATTGTTAAAAATCTGTTTTTCGGAAACAGGCAGTTCAGAAAGCCTTGAATAACCGACAGTTTTTAATGTGCCGTAAAGACGCCATGACTCAAAAAATTTCTGTTCTGCAACAGCATTTTTCAAGTCTTCAAAAATTAAATCTTCGTATTTTTGAACAAGTTCAGAATCATTTAAAAGCAAGGAGCGCCATAACGCTTTTGTGATATTCGTTTGCGCAATTTTTTCAATACGTTTTATTTCATTATTTCTTACATCTTCTTCTGTATAATCCGGCATTTTAAAAACTTCCGAAGGTTCTTTTATTGAAGAACACGAAACAAAAGAAAAAATTAAAAATAAAAGCGCTAAAAATTTATTCATCATCTTTTTTATTTTCATTATAAACAGAATCATCATAAGAAGAAAGAATTTCGCCATAAATATTCTGACCAATTCTTACAACCATCATGCGTACATCTTTATTTTGAAGAATAATGCTTTTTCCCTGCTGTTCTGACATACTGAAATTTTCCATAAGGAATTTTTCATCATCAGCAGTTCCTTCCTGACCTATCCAATAAAACGAATTTAAAGCCCCGCGGGTTACAGGAAAAAACTGTCCGTTATATTCAACTTTTACAGGAATTTCGTTCCATAATGTTACAGTTACCAGTTTATGTTCGGGATTTGTATAAAACTGAGAATCTTCAATCAAAGGAGAAGCCGGTTCTTGTTTTGAATAACGCTTGTAGCGCAAATCCCAGTTGGAATCCCCGTCAAAATCCCAAATTGCTATTTTTCCGTTATCGGAAAGATATTCTTCCGAAAAATCAGGTTGAGTATCTCCATTGTAATCAATCTGAACCATTTTTAAATAAATTCCGGAACCGGAAACAGGAAGTCCGAAAAGATTTATCATAACCTGCTCCTGTTCCGAATCTGAAAAGTGCATTTTATTTTCAGGATCATAACCGAAAGATTCAACAGTTTCAAAAATTCCGTCGCCATCATTGTCAACAGAACGAACAGAAGGCAAACCGTTTTCAAAAATGGCATGAGCATAAACCTTTCCGTTTGCGGAATATTCGGCAGTCTGCGGAAATCCTTCCAAAACAGAAAAAGTTATTTCTGCGTCATTCCGTTCATCAGAAGCAATCTGATAGCTTGAACAATTTTTTACAAGCAAATCTTCATTCAAATCAGCTGAATTTGAAGCGACATAAGGAACAAAAAATTGAATTCCAAACAACTCCTGAGCTGTTGAAAGAGGTTTTATTTCTAAAGGAGTCCAATATAAAGTTTCATCAGCAATATTAAAAGTCGCAGAATCATGTGAAATTTTATCTGACTTGAAAACCGCTTTTATAACAGCCGGATAAGTTCCGTAATACAACTGGATGATTCCGCTTGTAAGAAGCAAAGATTCAGGAACACCAAAATCACAGGCAACAGACCATTCGTTCACACCGTCGTTTTCTTTATCCCAATAAACAGATTCCGGACGCCCGCGCACATATTTTGCAAAAAGATTCGGCCCGCAGTCAAAATCAGTGTCAATTGTAAGATTTCCGGAAAAAGAATCCAAATGTTCTTTTACAGAAGCAACAGTTATTTCATCAGTTATAAAAGGAAGAATATCTTCCAGTTGCTCAACGGAAACAGAAGAATCTGCAAAAGAGCAGAAATAATCCCATGCTTCCTGCTGATTCATAAGACCGCAGTTCAGCGCAACCAGCGCATACAGCGGATGACGCATTCCATGTGAAACAAATGCTTGTGCCATTCTTTTTTGATGTTCACCTTGTGCAAAAAATATTGAATAAATTTCAAGTTCCGCATCCGGATTGTCATATTCCGGCATTTTCGCCAAAAATGAATCCGCTATTTTTTTTACAAGATTTTCACTTTCATCAGAAAAAGAAAAATTATTACGCAAAAGTGTTACAGGACGATTGAAATCATATTCATATTTGAAAAACAGTTTTGGAAAGCGCGTATCCGAAGGATAAATTCTGCGCGCTGAATTCACTTTATCACGCGCTTTTTCAATGGATTCAGAAGTTCTGATTCTGTAGTAGGATTTTACACGGATATATTCGGCATCTGAACTGTAAATAAAAGGCGCCGCATCCAAAACTGCAACAGCCTGAACATAATCACCGGTATCGCACAGAAGATCCGCATATAAAACACGCGCGCCGTCCCGGTTATAGTCAATCCATTCGCCTTCTGTCAAAGCATAAGTAACAAGAGGAAGTACTTCCGCACGCGGCGCACCGAGCGAAAACTTTGCAGAAGCCTTTATGTACCAAAGATCAGCCACGCTGCTGTCATAAGAAAGTCCAAGTTCCGCCTGACTTATGGCATTTTCACTGTCATTTGCAGATAAATAACTTTCCGCAAGTTTAAGGCAGCGCATAGCAGTACGTCTGTTCGCCGCAGCCAAAGAACTGCCAGCTGCAAACGCAAAAATATCTGCAAAAAACAAAAAACATATTGAAAAAACAAAAGTTTTTTTCATCAGTCACTTCCTCTAAGTTTCTGTTACAATCCAATTTTTAAAACCAAGAACAGAACCGCAAACAGCTAAAATTTCCTGATTTTTACTGTAAAGTTCTTGAACAACAGGAACAGAACTCTTCTTTTCGGCGCAAACATGCCAGTCAGAAAGTATGTCGGAAACAGACTTTTTTCCTCCGCCAGAAGTCCGCACAAAATCATTCTGCTGACGACTTCTTATACAAAACGGAATCGGAACATCTTCCAGTAAAACCTTATCTTTTTCCGAATCAATGCTGACTTGCGCACGCTCTTCCACAA
>CAYXDA010000082.1:0-9219 GCA_964463615.1 uncultured Treponema sp. | reverse complement strand
CTGTTCAAGCATGATATGTATCAACACTCTGTATCAACACTCTGTCAACACTCTTGACCTAATTCCTATTTTTTCTATAATTATAAGTAGATTTGACAAAGATGTTTGCCACTTTGCAGGCTCTTTGTCTTTTTTTTTGGAGGACTTTTTTATTATGAAAAAATTGCATTCCGTACTTGCGGCAGCTCTTATGATTCTTGCCGTTGCCGGATGTTCAAAGAAAACAGAAAAGGGCGAATTTACAGTTCAAAAGGGTAAGTTTATGGTTGGAGTTGAAATTGGTTATCCTCCAATGGAATATTATGCAGAAGACGGAACAACACCAACTGGATTCGATATTGAATTTTCAAAAGAACTTGCAAAGCGCATGGGATTGGAAGCAGAATTTGTTGATACTGCTTGGGACGGAATTTTTGCAGGTCTTAACACAGACCGCTACGATGCAGTAGTTTCTGCCGCAACAATTACAGAAGACAGACTTAAATCTTTTGATTTTTCAGTTCCGTACGTTGGAAACGGTCAGGCTATTATCTTGCGAAAAGATTCTCCACTTAACATTACAAAATTTTCTGACCTTGCAGGATTAAAAGTTGGCTATCAGGCAGAAACTACTTCTGACTTTTACACAAAAAAACATTCTAAAGCTCTTGGATTTACTTACGAAGAAAACGGCTATGATAAAGTAATGAATGCTTATGATGATCTTCGCTTAAAAAGAATTGATGCCGTTGTGAGCGACAATCTTGTTGCAGTTAATTATCTTGCTCCGGCAGATTCTGTTTTTAAATCTGTATGGCTTGGCGAACCTGATGAATATTTTGGTGTTTGTCTGAAAAAAGGAAATACTGTTCTTCAGGAAAAAATCAATTCTGCAATAGAAGAGATGAAAAAAGACGGAACCATGAAAAAACTTTACGAACAGATTTTTGGAATGGATTTGTCTGACAGCATAAGAGATTAAAAAGACTGTTAAAATAATAACTTACAGCAACCCGACTCTTTTGTTTTTGCGCAAACTTTACGTACGGGTTGCCATAATTGCCGCTTTGGTCCGGCAATAATTTATAATTTTTAAAAGAGGTTCTGCAAGAATGAATACGTTGCAAAAAATATTAAGCTGGATTCCGCAGCTTTTAGCGGGCGCAAAAATAACAATTTCGCTCACTTTAGTTTCTGTGCTTGCAGGACTTTTTTTAGGAATTATACTTGCGCTTGGAACAATGTCCAAGCACAAAATTCTGCGCGCTATCAGCAAAGCGTATGTTTTCTTTTTTCGGGGAACACCGCTTTTGATGCAGCTTTATTTTGTTTACTACGGACTTCCGGAAATTAATGTTGCGCTGACAATAAACAACAAATTTCTTGCCGCATTTATAGCTTTTGCACTTAACAGCGGCGCTTATTGCAGCGAGATTTTCCGTTCTGCAATTCAGTCGATAGACAAGGGGCAGATGGAAGCCGGAAAAGTGCTTGGTTTAAGTTATTTGCAGACGATGCGTCTTATAATTCTTCCGCAGTCAATACGGCGCCTGATTCCGCCGGTTGGAAATGAATTTATAATGATGTTAAAAGACGCTTCTCTTGTTTCGATTATTGCGCTTGCGGATATAACAAAAGTAACGCGAAGTATTCAGTCTTCTACTGCGTCTTCAATGGTTTATATTCCTGCAATGATTCTTTATCTTATTATTACGGCTGTTTTCACGCTATTGTTCCATTGGCTTGAAAAGAAAAATACGTACGAGTAAGCGGAGGAACATAATATGGATATGATTAGAGCGGAAAACATTTGCGTTTCTTTCGGTAAACTTAATGTTTTAAAAGGTGTAAGCCTTGCGGTAAAACCTAAAGAAGTTGTTTGTATCATCGGCCCCAGCGGAGCAGGAAAGTCAACCTTTTTGCGCGCATTGAATCATCTTGAGCATATAAACAACGGTTCAATTTATATAGAAGACAGACTTTTAACACAATACGAAGACGGCATCAGAAAGTTGAAAATTTCTTCAAAAGAAAGACGCAATATTCTTCTTGAAGTTGGAATGGTTTTTCAGCGTTTTAACCTTTTTCCGCATAAAACTGCACTGGAAAACACAATGATTGCCCCTATGCATGTTCTTGGAAAATCCAGGGAAGAAGCGGAACGAAAAGGCATTGAACTTTTGAACCGGGTTGGACTTGGAGATAAACTTAATTGTTATCCTGGAAATCTTTCCGGCGGTCAGCAGCAGCGTGTTGCTATTGCGCGCGCCTTGGCAATGGAACCGAAAACAATTCTTTTTGACGAACCTACTAGCGCACTTGACCCGGAACTTGTTGGTGAAGTTCTTTCTGTAATGAAGCAGCTTGCAAACGACGGAATGACAATGGTTGTTGTTACTCATGAAATGGGTTTTGCGCGCGAAGTTGCAGACCGTGTAATTTTTATGGAAGACGGCAAAATTGGAGCGGAAGGCACTCCGGAAGAGATATTTGTAAATCCTAAAAATGAGCGTCTGAAGCAGTTCTTAAAAGCTGTTTTGTAACAACAGAATTACTTACCCATTTACAAATTTTTCAAGTCTGTTCATTGCGTCTTCGAGAGTTTTGCGCGGACAGGCAAGATTGATTCTTATAAAATTTTCTCCGGATTTTCCGTATTCTGCACCACCGTTAATATACAATCCAGTCTGCGCCCTAAGATTTTCTGAAAATTTATCGCCGTTTTGCTTTACGTCTACCCATAAAAGGTAAGTTGATTTGCCGGCCACAATATTGAAATTTTTGCCAAGCGCATTTATTCGCTCCGCCGCATATTTTCTGTTTGCAAAAAGATATTCATTAAGCTGAGCAAGCCATTCTTCGCCTTTTGTAAATGCGGCTATTGTTGCATCAACTGCAAAGGCGTTTGGCTCTGCAACTTCGTCTGTGTTCAGAGCGCGCCAGATTTTGTGCCGCAAACTTGGATTGAATACAACTGTTGCTGCGGAATTTATTCCGGCGATATTAAAACATTTGGTGGGAGCAATGCAAGTTACAGAAATATCCTTACAAGTTTCGGAAGCGGCCGCAAATGGCGTGTAGGCAAGACCGGGAGCCGTAATGTCGCAGTGTATTTCGTCGCTGATTACGGTTACAGCGTATTTTTTGCAGAGTTCGCCGATTTTGGCAAGTTCATTTTTTGACCAAATATTTCCGGTAGGATTTTGCGGATTGCATAAAATCATAAGAGAAACTTGCGGATCTGACAAATCTTTTTCCAACTGTTCAAAGTTGATTGAATATTGCTTTCCGTCGTAAAAAAGCGGACTTTCCACCGAAAATCTTCCGTTATTAACAATTGAATTGAAGAAAATGTTGTAGCAAGGCGTTTGAACAAGCACTTTTTCTGCCGGAGTTGTAAGTTTTCGCACCAAAGAGGATATTGCAGGAACTACACCTGTACAAAAAATTATACATTCTGATGAAATTTCTAGATTATGACGATTTTTCCACCATTCATTGTAACTTTGCGCCCATTCAGCCGGAACAATGGAATAGCCGAAAATTCCGGTGGCGGCGCGTTTTTCTATGGCTTCTTTTACACAGGGAGCGGTTTCAAAATCCATATCTGCGACCCAAAGCGGAAGTTCGCCGGGTTTTACATCCCATTTTAGCGAATTTGTATTTTTTCTGTCTTTGACTTTATTAAAATCGTAGTCCATTTTAATTTCCTTTTTAAGTTCGTTTGCCCTAAAAGCGGGGTTTTAGGGGCAGTGCCCCTAGGAGAATGGGTGGCGGAAGACCGCTTTGCGGGCTGAAGACAGGGAAAGGCTTTTTCCCTTCCTATATTTATTGCTTAATACATCCGTTCATTCGGATTTGGATCTTCTTCAAATTTTTCGTCAATGCTGCCGCAGATGATTTGTGTTTTTGCAGGATCTGCACGATGTGGGTTCATAATCAAAGTTCCGATTGCCGCCGCTTTTATTATGCCGGAACCGGGATTTTTTACGCTGTCGATTTTATTTACAACGTCCGCATTGATGTTTGTTGAATATTCAAAGGCTAAATCCGTATTGATAAGAGTACAATTTTCCAAAGTGAGCCCGTCTACGTAGCATAAGCCCTGGTTGCTTTCTATTGTGCAGTTTACAAATTTTACGTTTTTTGAATTCCAGGCAAGATATTCGCCTACGATATAAGAATCGTAAATTGTTACATTTTCGCAATTCCAGAAGGAATCTTTTGAGTTCAGCTTTGAATTGCGGATTTCTATGTTTTTGCCGCCGTCCAAAAAGTAGTTTCCATCCAGCGTAAAGCCATCCGCCTTAAAATTTTCCGCGTTCATTGCAAGGTAGTCGCCTTTTGCATAGACTTTTTCCATTTGAATGTTTTTGCAGCTCCATAAAGTTTCCGCGGCATTGCAAAATGTTACATTTTTCAGAAAAACTCCATCGCAGCGGCGGAAGTCTTTTGGCGCTTCAATAATTGTGTCTTCTATTCTTGTGTTTTTTGTGTACCACAAGCCGGAGCGGGACATTTCGTGAAAAAAAGAATTCTTTACGGTTGCGTTTTCTGTGTTCCATAAGGGATATTTGTATTCAAAAGACGCCTGTTCCAGCAGTAAATTTTTTCCATGTTTTAAAGGCGATTCTCCGTCTAAAAAAGTTGAATTGATATAATGAACGTCATTGGCAAAATATTCTGTGCGTTCGCCGGAAAATTTTTGTTGGATTTTTTCTTTCATTTTGTCTTACCTTTAAGTTTCAAAACGTTACTTATAAGATAGCAAATATTTAGAGAAGCGAAAAGAAAAATCATAAGAAATTATTTGAAAAATGTTGAAAACTGAAAAAAAATAGGTTAGGCTTAAATTGCCGAATATAAAAAAATTGTTATTTTAACGTGACAGTGCACACTGAAACAAAATATGGAATGTTGCGCAATTTATTATATCTTGGATTTTTGTATAAAAGGTAGCGGTTATGATTGAATCGTATATTATTGAACAGCTTGCAGCTTTTGCAAAATACGGAACTCTTTCCAAGGTGAGCGAGGAACTTTACGTTTCCCAGCCGGCTATAAGCCGTTCAATGCAAAAACTGGAAGAGGAACTTGAAGTAAAAATCTTTAACCGCTCAAAGAATAAAATTCAGCTTAACGCAAACGGAAAAATTGCCGCGGATTATGCGCAAAAAATTGTTGATTTGCAGACGCAGATGATCAAGGCGGTGCGCAATTATGATTTGCAGCACCGCTCATTTTCTTTTGGTTCTATTGCGCCCTCTCCGATTTTTGAACTTACGCCTGTGCTTGGCCAGCTTTATGTAGGAGCATCAATTAATTCGGATTTGCTTGATGATGCGAAAAAACTTAGGATTGGACTTGATGAAGGAACTTATAAAATAATTTTTCTTACAAAACCGCTGGATGATGAGCGATATTACAACCAGAAGATATTTGAAGAGCATCTTTTTTCGCTTATGCCAAAGACGCACAGGCTTGCAAAGAACAAATCCATTGAACTGAAAGATTTGGCCGGCGAAAGTATTTTAATTCTTTCAAAACTTGGATTTTGGTATGATATCTGCAAAAATAATATTCCGGATGTAAATCTTTTGGAGCAGAAGGAACTTTCTTCTCTTTCTGAAATTTCAAAAAATTCATCGCTTTTGTCTTTTATTACAAATCTTTCCAGTGATGTGGGACATTTTGGTTCTGAAGATAAGGTTGCTGTTCCCATTACGGACAAAGAGGTTAATGTAAGTTTTTATGGGATTTGTCTTAAAAGCCACAAAGATGAGCTTGAGCCGCTTTTTTCCGAGCTGGAAAGTTTTAAAGGGCAAAGATCTTAAGATGACATCTTTAAGATTGGCATACGCATATTCCACCAAGCCCGCAGGTTCTGCATGGTTTAAACTTTTGAAATTTCAAGAAGTGAAAAGTGAAAATCAACAGGTAAAATAGAACGTTTTGATTTTTATTTTGCGACCTGAAAAAAAATATAACCACTTTTTTTTATTATTTTTTGCTATAAAAATCAATTTATCAAAAAGTTACAAGTTTTCCTGAATTTTTTCATTTTTTTCTTATTTTTTTGTTGACATCTGGAAAAACTGATATATCCTAATATATAGATTTTCAAAATGATAGTTTATCTATCATTTTGAAACAACACCTATAGTTTTTTTTCAGTCAGGAGGAAATTTATGAAAAAAATTGTAAGCGCTTTGACGGCGATTGCTTTGTTAAGCGGATTTGCTTTTGCTCAAGAATACAAAACCGCAACATTGGAATCGCCGGTAGGAAAAATCAGTTTTGGCGCATGGGGCCGTTCAACATTTGAAATTGGTCAGGAAAAATCAAACACAAAAATTGATGTTGATGGCGGGGCAATGGATGAAACGTATAGAAATCTTCTTGCCGCTTATAATGCTGCAGATGATGCCGGCAAGAACGTTATATTATCAACATATGGATTGACAGAAGAAACAATAACCGCTTTGAATGGATTTTATGGACTGGAAACTGATACAGACAACACACAAAACTTTATTCGTATGAATCCTGACTGGTCTTACGGTTGTCGCGTAGGTTTTTGGATTATTGGCCGCACAAATGATGAACACTTTGGATTTGACTTTAACCTTGATTCAGATGCTGGCGCATTATTTATTCACAAACTTTGGGATTCGGACGAAAACGAAAAGGATGTGAATTATCATGAAGACGGAAAATATGCAGTTGCTATAGGCGACCAGGCAAAAATGTGGGGCTTGTTTGATGTAAAACCATTGGCAACTCAATTTAAGGTTGCGTTTGGTAAAATGCGCGAACAAGTACTTAGAGGTTCAATCGGTGATTTTGGTCAGCGGGAATCCAGCGATGTAAAATCTGAAGATGATATTTTCAGCGAATTTTGGCCGGTAACAGGTATGTTTGTTTCTGCTTCCGGATTAAAAGACAGTTGGTTGGAAGGATTTTATGCCGCAGGTTGTGTAGATATTTCCGGAACTCTTGGAATTAACAGCACGGATACAGACAACTATGATTATATGGATATGCACGATGTATTCCACAACGGTCAGTATGGTGTTGGATATACAATTCCTGGCGTTATGCAGATTAAGGCACAGTATTGGGGTGATTCAATTACAGAAAGCAATTTCCGCTATGCAAAATCTAAATACGAGGCGGCGCGTGCGGCTGGTTTTGACCGCGATGACTACTACGGAAGAATGGAATTTGGTATTGATTTCTTAGGATTTATGGGCGGCGCAAACAGTTTTACAGAAGTTGATCTTGAAAAAACACCGAACGCAAATCTTATTGAAATCGGATTTAAGCTTCCTATTATGGGCGACGAAGACTTGCGCGAATATGATCCAGAAACATTCTACAACTGGTATTCTTGTATAGGAACAATGGGTGTTATCCAAAAAGGTTTTATTCTTTACAAGGCTCACCTTTGGGGAGGACAGGGAGTTTCAAATCTTACAAACTATTCTGCAGGATTAGTAACGCTAGATTCGGGTAATCCGGCAGATATTTTCATGGCCGGTTTTGATGCTCTTGCAGAAGTTTGTATTAATCCGTTTGGTAACCAAAACTTGTTTGTAGGACTTTCCGGAAATTACAATATTACTGCTGCAGACGGAGATGATTCTTATTGGGGAGACTTGAAACTTCGCCAGCACAAAGCAGGTGCGGAAATTTACATAAAGAAAACATTCGCTGCAAACAACTTTATTTTTGCAGGTCTTTCTTACCGCTATTCAAAAGCAACGATGGATGGAACTGTAAAAGCATTGCCGGGTAATGTTTCATATGAAAATGCGCAGCACACATTTTACGCACCGATTGGAATAGAAATGTTCTTTTAACCTTAAAATAATATTAAAAAAAGTTTGCTTCTTTTTTCTGAAAGGGGCTGTCTAAAAAGAATAAAAACCGGTGGTTGTTGAGCAACTTAAGAACGCTCAATGACCGCTGCGTTCTGAACTTTTAGACAGCCCTTTTTTTATATGAGCGGATGTTTTACCTTAATTTAATTTGCTATAACTAATACGCATAGTCGCTAAAAGAAAGTTCTATTTTAAATATTTTCCGCTTATTGTTAATATTTTTAATGTGAAAAGCTGGATTTTGTAATTGAGCGAAATGCAGAAGGGATTGTAGGTGCGCGCCGTTAGGCGCGTTCCGGAGCGGAGGCGGTTGAGCAGCGAAGCGTTGCCGAAACCGCCAAAGCGCAGGAATGAGGCGAAAGCCGGAACACCGAAAAGCCCGACCCGCCGAAGGCGGGGGCTGCCCAAAAAATAAAAAATATGGAAATTCTGCTCAGGAGGATATTATGGCAGACAAGGTTGGATATGTAACATTGAACAATGGTATTAAAATGCCACAGGAAGGATTTGGAGTTTTTCAGGTTCCGGACGGAACTGTTACGGAACAGGCGGTTTACGATGCGATTTCGCTTGGCTACAGATTGATTGATACAGCTGCGGCTTATCAAAATGAAGAAGCCGTAGGACGCGCAATCAAACGTGCCATTGCAGACGGACTTGTAAAGCGCGAAGATTTGTTCATTACAACAAAGATTTGGGTTCAGGATTATGGTTATGAAAATACAAAAAAGGCTTTTGAAAAGTCGCTTGAACTGCTTGGTCTTGAATATCTTGACTTGTATTTGTTCCACCAGCCGATGGGCGATTATTATTCCACTTACCGGGCGATGGTTGATTTGTATAAAGAAGGTAAAACGCGCGCAATAGGAGGATGCAATATGTATCCGCATGTTCTTGCAGATTTGTGTGAGAACTTTGATGTAAAACCTGTTGTAAACCAGATTGAGCTGCATCCGTTTTTTCAACAGCCGCTTGCGCTAAAAACAGCAGAAGATTATAAAGTTGTTCCGGAAGCGTGGGGACCTTTTGCAGAAGGCAAATTCGGAATTTTTACAAATCCGCTTTTAACTGAAATTGCCGCAAAGTACAAAAAAACTGTGGGTCAAGTTGTTTTGCGCTGGAACGTTCAGCGCGGTGTTGTTGTAATTCCAAAATCCGTTCATAAAGAGCGTATGGAAGAAAATCTGAATATCTGGGATTTTTCGCTTGATGATGAGGATATGAAAAAAATCGCAACTTTGGACATTGGACACAGTGAAATCGTCAATCATTTTGATCCGAATTTTGTGAAAATGATTAACAACTGGAAAATTCACGAATAAGTTAATTTGACTTATTTTATTTATATAAATAGATT
>CAYXDA010000081.1:0-9279 GCA_964463615.1 uncultured Treponema sp. | reverse complement strand
TTACGGGCTTGCTTGTCTGTTTTTGCATGCAGACAGGCACATTCAATTTTTTTATATTTCAGTTTTGAAAAGATATTTTCCACTTGATCTGCGCGGCTGGTAAAAACAAGTGCTTTTTCCGGTGTTTCCGCTGAAAGAAATTTCCGCAGAGTTTCAATTTTGTCACGGCTTTCCGCATAAATTGCCCAATGCGTAATATTTTTTGTAAGAATGTCTTCTTTTGGAAGAATTTCAATTTCGGAATTTGAAAAAAACTTTTTTGTTCCATTGTCGATTGTTGCGGAACAGGCGATAATCTGGATGTTTTCCGGCATAAGTTTTTTCAGTTCGGAAGATTCTGATATGAGTTCTTTTTTTATAAGCCGGTCTGCCTCGTCAAAAACAATCGCTTTTACATATTGCGTTTTTAATTTTTTTAAGTGAATCAGTTCGACCAGTCTTGCCGGTGTTCCGATTATGATTTCCGGTTTTTCCTTTAAAAGTTCAGTCTGACGTTTTATTGGCGCTCCGCCGATGAAAAGAGCGGTTTTTATGTCGGAAATGCTTTGCGCTGCTGTTTTTATTTGCGATGCAAGTTCAAAAGTCGGCGCACAGATAATAATTCTTGCGTGTCTTTCATTTTTGTTTTCAGATTCGTGCAGTTTTTCAAGGTTTGCTATAAGAGGCAGAAGATATGCGAATGTTTTTCCAGTTCCTGTTTCAGATTGAAAAACAAGATTTTTTCCCTCTGTAAGCGCAGGTATTACTTTCTGCTGAACTTTTGTAGGTTCTGTTATGTTTATGCTTTTAAGTTTTTCTGAAAGATTTTCCGGTAAAATTGAAAATGTATTTTTTTCTGTCATAGTAAAAATATAGCATAGCGTTTTTTTTTGTGCTATAATAAAAAAATATGAAAATTGGAATTGACACCTTTGGATGCGATCATGCACGCAGTGGACTTGGAACTTATATTCTTTCGTTTATGCAAAATCTTCTGGCGGCAGAAGATGTGAATTTTGAGCTTTTTGGTTCTGAATTGGACCGCTTCACATATAATTCCGGAAAAGATGTTCCTTTTCAGGCTGTTTCAGTTGGCGATAATTTGACTGCGGAGCGAAGATGGCATTTTACAGCATGTCCGAAATTTCTGTCTTCGCGCTCTTATGATGCGGTCCTTTATCCCGCGCCGGAAAAAGTTCTTCCTATTAATTTTAAAACTCCTGGAATTGCGGTTGTAAACAGCGTTCTTTCCGGTTTGGTTGAAGGAAAAAAAGATTGGATTCAAAAACTTCAGATAAAGCGCGGACTTTTGAAGGTTCAGAAAATTATTGCAGCTAGCGAATTTATCCGCAATGATTTGATAACTCATGGAATTGATAAAAATAAAATTGAAGTAGTTTATAACGGTATTGACCATAAACTTTTTTTTCCTCAGATTGATATTTCCGATGATATTTTAGACATAAAACCTTTTGCTATAAAAAAACCTTATTTTATTTATGGTTCACGTCTTTCCGGCGCGGAAAAAAAACACGTTGAACTTATAAAAGCGTTTTCCCTTTTCAAGAAAAATACAGGGTTGCCGCACAGACTTGTTTTGGCTGGTTCGGACGGTCCTTATTCTTCGGAAGTTCATAAAGCTGCTTTTGAGTCGGAATTTGCCTCTGATATTTTTTTAACAGGTTATTTTCCGCATGAAAGTTTTCCTCAGCTTTATGCCGGTTCGGAAGCTCTTGTTTTTCCATCTGCTTGCGAAGGGGTGGGACTTCCTGTTTTGGAAGCAATGGCAACCGGTGTTCCTGTTGCATGTTCAAATGCCGGTGCTCTGCCGGAAATCGCCGGAAATGCTGCGATTTATTTTGATTCTGATAATATCGTGGATATTGCTCTTGCGCTGGAAAAACTTGCTGCAGACAGAAAACTTTGCGAAGAACTTGTCAAAAAAGGAATTGAATGGTCTAAAAAATTCAGCTGGGAAAATACAATAAAGCAGACTGTCGAAATTGCAAGAAATATTGCAAAGTAAGGCAGCCTGCTTTTAAGTTTTGTTATAAGTTTTTAAGCGTTAAGCTTTTCTGGCTCTGTGGGCACAACCTGAAGAAATTTATTTAAATCATATTTTCCGTTTGATTCAATTATTTCTTTTGTAATGTTAAGTTTTTTGTGACCTTTTATGCTTGGCGCTTCATACATCGTATTTGTAAGACATTTTTCTACAATCGAACGAAGTCCTCGGGCTCCTGTTTTCTGCCGGATTGCCTCGTCTGCAATTGCTTCTATTGCGTCTTTTGTAAATTCAATGTCCATATCGTCCATTGCAAATGATGCCTTAAACTGCTTCGTTATAGCATTTTTAGGTTCTGTAAGGATATTTACAAGATCATCTCGGGTAAGTTCTTTTAATGCTACAGTCATAGGCATTCGGCCTATAAGTTCAGGAATGATTCCGAATTTTACAAGGTCGTCCGGAGTGCAAAGATTTAAAAGTTCCCGTTTCTGATCCGGTGAAAGTTCTCCTACATTCGAGCCGAAACCCATTGAATGTTCCGCAGTTCTTTGTTCGATGATTTTGTCCAAACCAACGAATGCTCCGCCAAGAATGAACAGTATGTTTGTCGTATCAATCTGAAGCATTTCCTGGTTCGGATGTTTTCTTCCGCCTTGAGGAGGAACGCTTGCAGTTGTTCCTTCGATTATTTTCAGCAAAGCCTGCTGTACACCTTCGCCGGAAACATCTCTTGTGATAGACGTATTTTCGCTCTTTCTTGCGATTTTATCGATTTCATCTATAAAAATGATACCGCGTTCTGCAGCAGCAATATCGCCATCAGCGGCATTTATAAGCTTTAACAGAACATTTTCAACATCTTCGCCAACGTAGCCGGCTTCTGTAAGCGTTGTTGCGTCCGCAATTGCAAACGGAACCTTAAGTTTTTCCGCTAATGTTTTTGCAAGAAGCGTTTTTCCGGAACCAGTAGGTCCAATCAAAAGAATGTTTGATTTTTCTATTTTTACATCGTTTGTTTTCTGTTCAAGTTTAGGCACGGACATTCTTTTATAGTGATTGTAAACTGCTACGGAAAGAACTTTTTTTGCTTCGTCTTGTCCTATTACATACTGGTCAAGGTATTCCTTGAATTGTTTTGGAGTAGGAACATCTGTAAGATTTATAGGAGAAAGTTCTCCTTCTTCCTGGCGCAGAATATCCTGACAAACTGAAATACAGTTGTTGCAGATAAAAATTCCGCTGGAAGGACTGGCTACTAAATGCCGCGACTTGTCAGCAGGTTTTCCGCAGAATGAACAGTAAGGAGTGTCATTGCCAAATCTTCTCATTATTTTTTCCTCGCATTCATAACTTCATCAACAATACCGTATTCAAGCGCTTCGTTTGCTGTCATAAAAAAATCTCGCTCCATATCTTTTGCGACATCTTCGTAAGATTTTCCGGTATGTTCTGAAAAATGCTTTATTGTAAGCTCTTTCAAGCGTAAAATTTCTTTTGCATGAATTGCAATGTCTGATTCCTGTCCTTCAACTCCGCCCCATGGCTGGTGAATCATAACTCTTGAGGAAGGAAGTGCATAGCGTTTGCCTTTTGTTCCGCCGGCAAGCAAAAATGCTCCCATGCTGGCTGCCTGACCAAGACAAATTGTTTGAATGGGACATTTTACGTACTGCATAGTATCATAAATTGCAAGTCCTGCTGTTACAGAACCGCCAGGGGAGTTGATGTAAATACTTATGTCCTTTTCCGGATTTTCGGATTCAAGATAAAGAATTTGCGCTACAACAAGATCAGCGTTTACGTCGTTTATTTCATCGTCAATAAAAACAATCCGGTCTTTTAAAAGCCGTGAAAAAATATCGTAAGATCTTTCACCGTTTCCGCTTCGTTCAATTACATATGGAACCATGTTGTTCATCTTTTCGTTCATAAAAAATCCTTTTTTTAAGGTCTTTGAAAACACTAAAAGTAGCGTTTGTTTAAATATAGCGATTATTATTTTATGCGTCAAAAAAAAATAAGGCTGCCGGACAATGATAAATCTTTTTCTTCGGAAGAATTGAATTCTGAAAAAGAAATCCTGTCAGACAGTCTTATTGCTTTTAAGAAAGTTTATTTTGCGGCGAACAAATCTGCAAAAGAAGTTTTGTCTCCTTTTGTTACTTTTACTTCCTTGTAAAGTTCTTCGTAAAGTTTATGTTCTTTTGTGTCGTCGATAAGCCATTCTTTTGAACGAGGATCTGAGTAGTGCTTTTTTACTTCCTCAACATCCATTCCGCCTTCTTCAGCAATTTTTTTGTATTGCTCTTCAATTTCTTCCGGAGTAACAGAGATGTTCTTTGACTTCAGAAGGGAATCAACAATGATTCTGCTCTTGAGCATTTTTTCGCTGTCGCCTGTCCATTCTTTGAGCATGTTTTCTTTTGACTGTCCAGAAGCTGTAATCATTTTTTCAAGCTGTTCAGGTGTTGTCTGGAACTGCTGTGCCATCATTCTCCATCTTCCGTCAAGTTCAGCTGCAAGCATAGATGCCGGAATTTCAAACGGATTTTTTTCTACAAGCTGTTCAAGCAAAGACTGTGATTTGATTTCCTCAATCTTTCTGTTTTTTGCAACTTCCATATTGCGGGAAAGATCTTTTTTTAGGTCGTCAAGAGTTTTGTATTTTTCACTTACGTCCTGTGCCAAGTCATCGTCCAATGCAGGAATATTTCTTACTTTGATTGCTTTTACAGTAACTTTGATTTTCTTTGAATCTTTTTCAAATTCTTTTGATTCGTCTTTTTTCATTCCAGTTACTTGCTCATCGATTCCATACGCGTCATCACCGGCACCTATTGTAAATACGTAACCGTTTCTGTTTTCTCCGCCTTCTTCCGAGTAGTCAACAGTTACAATGTCACCTTTTGCAGCGCTTTCATCTGATTTTTTATCAATAACAACTGCATTTCTTTCCTGAATGTTCTTGAGTTCGCCTTCAAGGTCTTTGTCTGTAATCTGAACCTGTGGTTCTTTAATAGTGATTCCTGAAAGATTTTTTACTTCAACTTTAGGGAATATATCATAAGTTACTGAATATGTAAGATCTTTTGATGTATCGAATTCAGGAACGTTTTCCATAACCGGCTGCTGGTAAGGAAGAGGACGATTTTCTGTTTCTTTTTCAAAAATTTCGTTCAAAGATTTGTCGATAACTTCGCTAAGAGCATCAGCCTTGATTCCTTCGCCGTATTTGCGTTCAAGCACATTTGCCGGCACATGACCCTTTCTGAAGCCAGGAATCTGCGCATTCTTTGTATATTTTGCCAAAATTCCGTCATAAGATTCCTGAACATCTTTTTTTGCGATAGTTACTGTCAGTTTTACAGCTGATTTTTCAAGACTAGTGAATTCTGTTGTGAGTTTCACTTTTAGCTCCTTAAAAATTGAAAATAAGGGATATCTGCAAAAACACAATTGTTTTGAGATTTCCAAATATAACAAAAAAGCGACTCAGATGCCCTGAATCGCTTTTTAATTTAGAGCGGAAAACGGGAGTCGGACCCGCGACATCCACCTTGGCAAGGTGGCGCTCTACCACTGAGCTATTTCCGCAAAAAAAAAGATAGTGCGAAAGGAGGGACTTGAACCCTCACGCCGAAGCACTAGATCCTAAGTCTAGCGTGTCTGCCAATTTCACCACTTTCGCTAGATTTGTTTTCGACGATGAATAGAACTTTACATAATTACAAAAAAAGTGTCAAGCGCATTTTTCAAATTTTATCATATTTGCTCTGAATGTGCGGATTTTCGCATTTCGGGCTTGAATTCATTTTTAAATCACATAAAATCAATTTACAGAGGTTTTACTTTATGGATTTTTTTGAACTTTGTAAAAAACGATATTCGGTAAGAAAATTTTCTTCAAAAAAAGTTGAGGATGAAAAACTTTTTAAAATTCTTGAAGCGGGAAGGCTTGCTCCGACGGCAAAAAATTCTCAGTCGCAGAAAATTTTTGTTTTAAAAAGTCAGGATGTGCTTGATAAGATTTACAGAACAACTCCGATGAGCTACAAGGCTCCGGTTGTTCTTCTTGTTTGTTATGACAAGAACGAAAGTTACAAAAATCCGGCCGATTCGCTATGTAAAAATTATGACGGCGGCGAAGTTGATGCGGCGATTGTTGTAACTTCCATGATGTATGAGGCTGCGGAACTTGGACTTGGTACTTTGTGGGCGCGCGGTTTTGATTCAAAGTCTGTTGTGGAAGCGTTCGCTCTTCCTGAAAATCTTCATGTGGTTTGTCTTTTGGATATCGGATACGAGGCGGATGATTCCGGACCGAGCGAACGTCATTTTCAGCGTAAGCCGCTTTCTGAAACTGTAAAGGAACTTTAAGGTGGAACTTTATCTTGTAAGGCATGGGCAGACGGTCTGGAACAAAGCTGGAAAACTTCAGGGACGGACTGATATTGAACTGAATGAAAGCGGAAGGCAGCTTGCCGGAGAGTTTGGCGAAAAGTTGGAAACTGTTGGATTTGACAGAATTTATTCTTCTCCGCTTATAAGAGCGTATGAAACTGCATGCTTGATTCGCGGACACAGAAATATTCAGATAGTTCGCGACGAGCGGCTTTTGGAAATAAGTTTTGGCGACGGAGAAGGCGATTCTTGGGAAGAATGGAACAAACCTGAAAATCCTTACAATTCATTTTTTTCCGCGCCTGAAAAATATTCTCCGCCGCCGCATGGGGAATCCATAGAAAGTGTTCTTTTGCGCACAAAAGAATTTATTCAGGAAGTTGTTGAGCCGCAATGGAAAAACGCGGAACGATTTATGATTGTTGCGCACGGAGCGTTGAACTGCGCGGTTATGTGCTATCTTGAAAATAATTCAAAAGAGAAATTTTGGGGAAAAGGTCTGCAAAAAAATTGTCAGGCTACAGTTTTTGAATACGATGGAAAAAACTGGAAAAGAAAATAATTTTTTTTCTGAATGCAGTTGAATTTATTCTTTGCGGATTTCTTTGCAGTTGCAGTGTTTGTTTTGTGTAAGATAACAGAACCCTCTCGTTGCGGCAAAGTGGATCGCCTGAGTGATTGAATATAAGAGCGCAAAATAATAGAATTGAACTTAGAACAGAGGTATATAGAAAATGGTTGCACAAATTATTGCATTTTTAATTTTTATTGTTATGTTTTTTTTTATAATTACAGACAGGTTTCCAAGACAGTATGTTACATTGATAAGCGCGGCAATTACTCTTGTTTTTGTTTTTGGCTTTGGAATGGTCATTGATAATAAATTTTTGGGCGCTTCATATAATCCGTTTGCTTCCATAAAAGAAACTCTTAATTTGCACAGCATTTTTACCTTGGGATTCTGGTACAGCGTAGGCGAATCTGAGTCAAAGGGTGTGAACTGGGCAACTATTATTTTTATTGCCGGAATGATGGTCATGGTTGAAGGTATGGCGCGTGTGGGCTTTTTCAGATGGTTGTGCATGCGACTTGCGAAAGCCGTTCATTATAAAGTTTCTTCAATCTTTGTTGCATTTATGGTTATGTCTTTTGTTCTTGCAATGTTTATAGATTCAATTACGGTTATACTTTTTCTTGCGGCGGTTTCTGTTGAGCTTTCCGTTCTGTTAAAATTTAATCCTGTTTCTATGATTCTTGCTGAAATTTTCTGTGCAAATCTTGGTGGTTCTGCAACAATGTGCGGTGATCCGCCGAATATTATCATCGGAACTTCATTGGGATATTCTTTTTCTGATTTTTTTACAAATACAGGTCTGATGGCTGTTATATGTCTTGTTTTTACAGTTCTGTATTTTTATTTGGTATGCAGAAAACAATATTCATCTGTTGATTCTTCTGTTGATATTTCTTCTTTACCTAAACCGGAATCTGCCATTACAGATAAATTTGGTTTTGCTGCAAGCTGCGTAATTTTTTTGCTGGCTGTTGTTCTTCTTGTTACGCATGCGACCACTCATCTTTCTGTTGCTACAATCGGGCTTGGAGTTGCGTTGCTTACGCTGATTGTTTCCGGAAAACATATGAAAGAAATTTTAAAGCGTGTTGATTATGCGACGCTTCTTTTCTTTGTTGGGCTTTTTGTTGTTGTCTGCGGTCTTGAGCAGACAAAGATTCTTGTGCTCATTGCGAAATTTATTGAAAAACTTTCCGGCGGAAACGTTTATTCTATGATTGCAATCATAATCTGGATTTCTGCAATTGCTTCCGCATTTATAGACAATATTCCTTTTGCCGCAACTATGGTTCCTGTAATTCAAAGTCTTTCTGCGGATTTCGGTGCCGCTCTTTTGCCGGTTATGGCTTGGGCTTTGGCAGTTGGTACTGACGTCGGCGGTTCCGGCACACCTATAGGAGCTTCCGCAAATGTTGTGGGAACTTCTGTTGCCGCAAAGGCAGGTCATCCTGTTGGCTGGGGAAAATACTGTAAAATTTCAACACCGGCAACTTTGATTGTTTTAGCTATAAGTACAATTTTTATTTTTGTAAGATACCTTTAACCGTGTTATAATATTACAGAGGGGTATGCAATATGGAAAAACAGATTATTATTTCAATAAGCAGAGAATACGGAAGCGGCGGACACGAAATAGGACGCAAACTTGCGGAAAAACTTGGTATTCCTTTTTATGACAGAAATCTTCTTGATGAAATTGCAAAGAAAAGCGGGTCGGATGTAAGCGACTTGGTTGAATATGATGAAAAACCGAAGCACTTTTTTGGAAGCAGAACTGTGCGCGGATATTCTAATAATCCGGCGGAAAATATAGCGGAACTTCAGTTTGCGCTGCTCAAGTCAAAAGCGGCGGATGATGATTCTTTTATTGTTGTCGGTCGTTGTTCTGATGAAATTTTTGATTCGATTCCGGGTGTGAACGTTCTTAAAGTTTTTATAAGCGGCGATTGGGATTTTAAAGTTCGCCGCGTTGTGGAAAAACGTTCTATGGATGAAAAACTTGCAGAAAAAACAATTTTGCGCCATGACAAAAACAGAATTGCATATCATGACCATTTTTGCGAACACCGTTGGGGCGATGCAAGATCATACGATTTAAGTGTAAATGCCGCAAAGCTTGGAATTGATGGAACTGTGGATATGCTTTACGATTACGTTCAGCGGCTGATGAAGAATTATTCTGAAAAATAAAAAAAATTAAATTTTCAGCGTTTTCTGAAATAAAACTGCAAAAATTGCGGGGCAAATAATGGTTCAAGGTACAATAAAATTTAGCGAAAATGAAACAGCGGACAAGATTGCAAAAATAATGTTAACT
>CAYXDA010000080.1:0-9280 GCA_964463615.1 uncultured Treponema sp. | reverse complement strand
CCAGCTGGAAAAGGCCGGTTGAATGTTGTTGCGCTTTCCGGAACAATCGGAAAAAGAACAGAAGAAGCGGAAATGTTTACATTAGGACAATTATTTAATGTGCCTTTGCTTTTTAAGATTGTATATCCTGTTTTTGACGAAAAAGCGCAGAATCATGTAATCGACAGTGTAAAAGTTACTTTGTCTGATGGAACTGCAAAAAATGCTGTTCTTATAGAAAATTTTGATAATGCTGTAAAAATCGATGTTGCATCTAAGGCTCGGGGCGCATGTGTTAGAAGTATAGTAAGAAACATTTCAAAAAACTCTGCTACTACTGTTGCAGGTGTTGCTTCATTGAAAGCGGCGGATGAGGCTGTGAAAAAAGCAAGTGGAAATCCTTTGACAGAAATGGCTGCAAAAAAAGGCTATGAAGCTGCCGTTGTAGGACTTAATGCAGGAATAGTTGCTATTGTTGATGCGGAAAAAGCTGATATACGACAGGGAGAATATTTCCCTCACATGGCGAATGCGGCTGGTTTTTCTGTTGCGCCAGGAACATATTCTGTAAAAGTTGAATATCTTTCCGGTAATTCTGTTGTTGAAACAAATGAAATTTCTGACGTCGTTGTTGAAGCAGGAAAATCAACGGCTGTTGTTTCTTCATGCGAAAAATAAAAAAAATATTAAAAAAAATATTCTGTCTGTCTTTAAAATTATTTTTTTTGACAGGCAGTTTAGTTTTTGCGGCAAAAAGTAAAGCTCCTGTTATGCCGGAATGGGTGAGCACTCCTGCTTCAGTTTATCCGTCTGGTGCGTTCATAACTTATGTTGGTTATGGACAGGATAAGAACTCCGCAGAAATAAAAGCTCTTCAAGGAATTGCCTCTGTTTTTGGACAGTCCGTAAAGTCTTCTTCTGCTTCATCGCAAAGAATGATTCAGGCAAAGCAAGATGGAAAAATTGCAACAGCCAGTGTAAATGCTTTTAGTCAGGATATTTTGCGGAGTGTTGATGTAGATTGTTTGATTGGAGTTGAAGCTAAGGAATTTTGGTTTGATGGAAATACAACCTGGTATTGTCTTGCGGTTCTTGAAAAAGGAAAGGCCGCTGAAATCTATGCTGATATGATAAAAAAGAATGCAGGCACAATTTCAATGCTGCTTGAAAATTTTTCAGATGATGAAAATTCTTTGGACGGATACGCAATTTTGGATTTTGCGGAAGACATATCTAGTGAGAATGAAAATCACTTGAAGAAAGTTGCTGTAATAAAAAATGAACTGGTTTCTTCGTTAAAATCTCTTTGCCCTTCTTCAAAGCAAATTCATGCAAAAAAAATGGAAGTTGCAAAAAATATTCCGATATGTGTCATTGTAAATAATGATGTGGACGGAAGGTTTGCGGCGGCTTTCAGCGAAGGAATTTCTTCTGTTGGTTTTCTTGGAACTTACGATTCTTCAGCCAGATATATACTTTATGCTGAAATAAACTTTGAACGTTCAGATACGACAGACGGAAAAACAACTCGTTGTCGTTATAATATTTCAAGTTATATTCTTGATGCAGAAACTTCTTTGCAAATTGTTCCATTTTCGTTTTCCGGGCGGGAAGGTCATGTTGACTATATAGAAGCGAAAAATCGTGCGGTAAAATCTGTGGAATCAAAGATTAGAAAGGAATTTCCAAGAGTTCTGTCAGAATACTTAAAGAATATTGTGGTAGAATAAGTTAAGAAGTTCAGGATTTGAACATGAAGAAAAATATTATGTTTTTAATAATTTCGTTCTTTTTGATTTCTGTTCAGGCGGAAGTTATTGAATGGAAAGGAATGGAATTTGGAAAAGAACAAAATCCAAGATGGCTTTCAAATTTTATCAGAAAAGGTGACGAAAGGCTTTTGCGTAAAAAATTTGAAATAAAACAAGGATATACAATATTTTTCGGAACGGGAAATAGTTCTGATTTGCCTGGTGCGCAAGCATTTGCATATTCGGATTGTATGGAAAAAGTTGCGCTGAAAAATAAAAATGATGTATTTTTGTTAAAAACTTTCTCTCCGGTTTATGAATTCTGGGAACTGGATGATTGTTCTGGTTATACAGTTTATTGTGTGTATAAAGTAAAACTAAAATAATTGTTGTTTGCGCAGTTGTAAGGATGCAATTCTTTTATAGCTGCGCTTTTTTTTGATGCTTTCAACTGTTAAATTTCTATTGCTCAATATGACAAAAAGATGTATTTTGTCATATTGTATTTTGGAGCATTTTATGTACAAACCAGAGTTGTTGAACACATTGAAAACTTACAATGGAAAACAGTTTTTAACAGATTTTATTGCGGGCGTAATTGTTGGAATTGTTGCTTTGCCGCTTTCTATTGCATTTGCTATTGCCAGCGGCTGCAGCCCGGAAACTGGACTTTATACTGCGATTGTTGCAGGTTTTTGTATTGCGGCGTTCGGGGGAACCCGCTGTCAGATTGGCGGACCTACAGGCGCGTTTACTGTAATAATTTATGCGATTGTGAATAATCCTCATCTTGGTGTAAGCGGACTTGCCACAGCCACTGTTCTTGCCGGAATTATGCTTATTTTGCTTGGCGTTTTTAAGCTTGGCGGACTGGTGAAATTCATTCCCTATACAATCGTTGTTGGTTTTACAGCCGGAATTGCGGTTACGATTGCGACTGGTCAGATTGGCGATTTTTTCGGGCTTAATCCGCAGTTTCCGCTTTCAGTTTGCGGAAATGAATATCTGAAAATGCCTGGAACTTTCGCAGGAAAAATTCTTGTTTATGCGGCTTCCATAAAGACAATCAATTTTTATTCTTTTGGAATGGCGGCAGTTTGCCTTGTAATTATTTTTTTGTGGCCAAAAGTTACAAAGAAGATTCCTGGTTCTTTAGTTGTTATAATTTTGGCAACATTGGTGAATCTTCTTGTTGCGCATTTTGCCGGCGATAATCCGTTTTGGCATACTGATATTATAAAAGACCGGTATTCAATTCCAACCGGACTTCCTAAGCCGTCGCTTCCGGATTTCAGTCTTTCAACTGTGAAAACTGTTTTTCCAACAGCATGTTCAATTGCGGTTCTTGCAGCGATTGAATCTCTTCTTTCTGCGGTTGTTGCGGACGGAATGATTGGAACAAAGCATGATTCAAACAACGAATTGATTGGTCAGGGAATTGCGAACATTGCTAGTCCTTTGTTCGGCGGGCTTCCTGCTACAGGAGCGATTGCAAGAACGGCTACGAATATCAACAACGGGGGAAGAACTCCTGTTGCCGGAATTATTCACGCGGTTGTGCTGCTCTTGATAATGATGCTTTTCGGAAAATATGTTGAATATATTCCTATGGCTGCGCTGGCTGCTGTTCTGATGAGCGTTGCATGGAATATGGCAGGAATTCCTTCAATCAGAAAACTTTTGAAAGGCCAAAAATCCGACATCACCGTTCTTGTTGTTACTTTTTTGATTACAGTTTTTGTTGATTTGACCTACGCGATTGGGATCGGACTTATTTTTGCGGCGTTCTTCTTTATAAAAAAGATGATTGATGTAAGCGAAGTCCAGGAAAAACGAAATACAATTGTTTCCGGAATTACAGGCGACGGAACAGAAGAACAACTTGATGTTCCTGCTGGAGTTGTTGTTTACGAAATAGAAGGACCGTTGTTTTTTGCTACTGTAAGAAAATTTGAAGTTGCGGTTGAACGTGCCGGAGCGGAATTTAAGGTATTGCTTATTCGTATGCGCAATACGATTTATCTTGATGCCGGCGGTTTGCAGGCTTTGGAACAATGTAAATCTGCTTGCGACAGACGCGGCGTGAAAATCGTAATTTCTGGAATTCATACGCAGCCGTACATTTTGTTTGAAAAAACTGGAATGGCGGATAAAATTGGCCGCGAAAATATTTTTGACAATATTGAAGGCGCAATGAACCGCGCAAAAGAAATTGTAAGTACAAAAAAATAACTTTATTCTATGCTTTGCACTTTTCCGTTTTTTAGGCGAAGAAGGCGCTGGTTTTCTGAGCCGCGGAAGCGCAGCATAAGATTTTTCTTTTCCTGAATAAACGGACCGTCTACAAGAACGTCTATGCAGTTCAGCATTAAATCTGTGCATTCAGGAATGAAACGTTTTCCGCCGCGCTGCAAATCTTTTTCTAAAATGTAGCCGGTCCAGCACCAAATATCTTTTTGCGGATAAATCTGCTTTAGTTTTGATAAAAACGGAGCAAGGATTTTTTGGTTTTCCGGTTCGAATGGTTCGCCGCCGAGCAGACTGAATCCTTTGATAAACGGTTTGCTCAATGCTTCTATAATTTCTTTTTCTGTTTCTTCTGTGAATTCTTTTCCAAAATTAAAATTCCAGGTTTCCGGCTGAAAACATCCGGGGCAACAATTTCTGCAACCGGAAACAAAAAGACTTACGCGAACTCCTTCGCCGTCTGCAACATCAAATTTTTTTATATTTCCGTAATACATAAAAACCTTGGTTTTTTATTAAATTTTTACTGGGCGTTGCGGGGCAAGTTGCAAATGTCATTTTTGCCCCGCTGGGTGGGGTAGGCCGAAAACGCAAAGCGGTTGAGGCTAGGGGCGGGGCTCCGCCCCTTTAGTTGCATTCAAACCTAAAGATGAAGAACCCGCTCTTTTATTTCCTGCGTTCTTCCTTGGTTCCAGTATTGAGTTCCGATGTAGCCACAGGTTCGTCGCGCAACGTTCATTGTTGTCTGGTCTGTATTTCCGCACTGCGGACATTTCCAGATAAGTTTTCCGTCTTTGTCTTCTACAACTTGAATTTCGCCTGTATAGCCGCACTTTTGGCAGCAGTCTGATTTTGTGTTAAGTTCCGCATACATAATATGTTCGTAAATATGTTTTAAGACAGCGAGAACTGCCGGAATATTTTGCTCCATATTCGGAACTTCCACGTAACTTACCGCTCCGCCCGGAGAAAGTTCCTGGAACTGGCTTTCAAAAGAAAGTTTTTCGAATGCGTCGATTGGTTCTGTTACATGAACATGATAACTGTTTGTTATGTAGTTTTTATCTGTAACGCCGGAAATTTCGCCGAAGCGTCGTTTTAGGCATTTTGCAAATTTATAAGTTGTTGATTCAAGCGGTGTTCCGTACAAACTGAACGCAATGCTTGTCTGGTCGCGCCAGTCTGCGCATTTTTTGTTCATATAGCGCATTATTTCCAGAGCGAACGGAGTTACACTTGGATCTGTATGCGGTTTTCCTGTCATATAGCGGACGCATTCGCAAAGTCCTGCATAGCCGAGTGAGATTGTAGAGTAACCGTTGAACAGAAGTTTGTCGATTTTTTCACCTTTTTCCAGGCGGGCAAGCGCACCGTTCTGCCACAAAATCGGTGCTACGTCGCTAGGTGTTCCTAAAAGTCGTTTATGGCGCAACATAAGCGCGCGTTTGCAAAGTTCAAGGCGTTCGTCAAAAATCTTCCAGAAAAGTTCCTTGTCTTTGCCGGAAGAGCATGCAACATCAACTAGGTTGATTGTAACAACGCCCTGGTTGAATCTGCCGTAAAATTTAGGTCGTCCTGTTTCGTCGCGGTAAACCGTCAGGAAAGAACGGCAACCCATGCAAGGGTAGCAGTTTCCTTCTTTTAGTTCGAACATTTTCTTTTCGGAAATGTAGTCCGGAACAAGACGTTTTGCAGTACATTTTGCTGCAAGTTCTGTAAGATAGAAATATTTTGAACCTTCTTCGATATTGTCCGGTTCTAGAACGTAAATAAGTTTTGGGAATGCAGGTGTTACCCAATAACCTTTTTCATTTTTTACACCTTTGTGGCGCTGTTTTAATACTTCTTCTATGATAAGAGCGAGGTCGGCTTTTTCCTGTTCGTTTTTAGCTTCGTTCAAATACATAAATACTGTTACGAACGGACTTTGACCGTTTGTTGTCATAAGCGTAACAACCTGATACTGAATTGTCTGAACTCCGCGGGCAATTTCGTCCGCAAGGCGGCGTTTTACGATTAAATCGAACTGCTCTTTTGTATATTTGATTCCGGTTTCGTTTTCTGTGTCAGAAAGTTCCTTTGCGATTTTTTTGCGGCTTACATCTACAAACGGAGCAAGGTGCGCTAAGGAAACGCTCTGTCCGCCGTATTGCGAAGAAGCGACCTGCGCAATAATTTGAGTTGCAATGTTGCAGGCTGTTGAAAAAGAGTGCGGTCTGTCTATTTTTGTACCGCTTATAACAGTTCCGTTCTGCAGCATATCTTCCAAATTTACAAGATCGCAGTTGTGCATATGCTGTGCAAAATAATCTGCATCGTGGAAGTGGATTATTCCTTCATTATGAGCCTGCACGATGTCTTCGTCCAAAAGAAAGCGTTTTGTAATGTCTTTGGAAACTTCGCCGGCCATATAATCGCGCTGAACGGAAACAACTGTTGAGTTTTTATTTGAATTTTCCTGTTTTACTTCTTCGTTTGCGCATTCCAAGAGCGAAAGAATCTGCTGGTCTGTTGAATTTTGCTTTCGCATAAGCATATGGCGGTAGCGGTAAGTTATGTAGAGTTTTGCGATGTTGAATGCGCCTATCCGCATAAGTTCGGTTTCCACCAAATCCTGGATGGCTTCCACATTCATTTCTACTTTACTTGCGTGGCACTTGTTTGAAACCTTTGCGGCTACGGCCTGAATGTATTCAGAAGAAATTCTTTCGCTTTCTGGAACTGCGTTGTTTGCTTTTTCAATGGCAGTTACGATTTTTCTGATGTCAAAAATTACTTCTTCACCGTTTCGCTTTATGATTTTCACTTGTATTCCCACCTGTTTTATTGTTTTTTTTTGCGTTTTCAGGATATTTGTAAAAAGCGCGTCTACGCTATATCTAGCGTAATGATATTTAAAACTATACTATTAGTGGTGTTTTTATACAATATTTAAAACTGAAATTTTTAAAACTATTTTTCTTGAAAAATTTTGAAAGTTATGATTTAAAACGGATAAAACGGGGCGTTGCGGGGCAAGTGCGAAAATACTTTTGCCCCGCTGGGTGGGGTAGCCGAAAACTGAAGGTGGTTGAGTGCTTCTGTAAACTCAACAATCATCTTACGGAACCCCGAAGTTTGAGGCGTAGGGCGGCGCTCCGCCCTTTTATACAAAAAATTTTGTTGTAAAAAAAAATCTAAACATTTGCAAAAATTCCGCCGATAAAATACATAGGAAAATTGATTTTTGGAGAAAACTATGAAAAAAGAAGAATTTTATGAATTTATAAAAAGTGTTCCAAAAGCAGAAAGTCACATTCATATAGAAGCGGTTCCTTCTGTGGAATCTATAAAAAGTTTGTACAAAAAGAATAACGGAAAAGAAATTTCGGATGAAGAAATAGAAAATCTCTTTACATATGATGATTTGAACGGATTTATTCAGGCGTTCTTGAAAATTCAGTCGCTTTACACATCTGTGGAAGATTTTGACTATATTTTTGATGATTTGGCGAAGTATCTTGTTAAAAACGGAATTGTCTATACGGAAGCCTTTTTTGCGCCGACTTCATTCTTGAAAAACGGTTTTAAGTATGAAGAAATGGTAAAAATATTTGATAAAAAAATAGAAGAAATTCAAAAAAATTATGGAATTACCGTAAAACTTTTGATGGACGTAAGCCGCACTTTCGGAATTGAAAACGCAATGAACAATTATAATTTGCTAAAAGAGTTTCCAAGCAAAAATATAATTGGAATCGGGCTTGGCGGCGCAGAAAGCAAAGGTCCTTGCCGCGATTATAAAGAAGTTTTTGAACTTGCAAAAAAAGAAGGCTACAAAGTTGTTGCTCACGCCGGCGAAGATGTCGGACCGGAATCTGTTTGGGAAGCGATTGATATTTTGCATGTTGACAGAGTTGGACACGGAATTTCTGCGGTTCAGGACGAAAAATTGATGGAAACGCTTAAAGAGCGCGGAATTGCTTTGGAAGTTTGCCCTACAAGCAATGTTTTTACAAAAAAATATGTAAAATCAATTTCAGAGCATCCTGTCCGCAAATTTTTTGACAAGGGACTTTTGGTAACTGTAAATACAGATGATCCTGTTTTCTTTAAGGTTTCGCTTTGTGACGAATATTACAAACTTTACAGCGAAGCAGATTTTTCGTTGGAAGAAATAAAAATTTTGATTGAAAACGGATTCAAGGCAGCATATCTTTCGGATTCGGAAAAAGAAAAATATTGCAAAAAAGTAGACGAAAAGTTCAATGAAATAAATTAAGCAGAGGAGGGGAAAAGCCTTTCCCCTGCGCCGCACTTCGTTGCGGCGGCACCCCATTCTGCGGGGAAAACCCCGCAACGCCCCTATTTGCGCTATGACAAACCTGGAAAAATATTACAATAAATTTAATGAAGAGCACCGCTTGCAGACCAGACACGGAATTGTAGAATTTTCTGTCAGCATGCACCACATAAAAAACGCAATTAACGAAATCGCTGAAAATGCGGATTTTTCAAAACATGCGGATGCCGCTAAGATTGGCAATTCTTCTTCAAACATAAAAATCCTTGATGTTGGTGCAGGAACTGGCCGCTATTCTGTGGAACTTTGCCGTCTTGGCCACGATGTTACAGCAGTTGAGCTTGTTCCGCGCAATCTTGAAGTTTTGCGGGCAAAGCACGAAAAGATAAAAACTTGGCAGGGCAATGCGCTTGACCTTAGTTTTTTAGAAGAAAACAAGTTTGATTTGGCGATTTGCTTTGGACCAATGTATCATCTGCATACAAAGGAAGAGCGGCTTTGTGTTTTATCGCAGTTAAAGCGTGTTGTTAAAAAAAACGGAATTATTTTTGCCGCTTACATAATGAACGATTATGCCGTTCTTCAGTATTGTTTTGCTAAAAATAAAATAAAGGATGTTTTGCAAAGCGGCGGCCTTACAAAAGATTTTTGCTGTGTTCCTTCAAAAGAAGAGCTTTACACTTATTTGCGCCTTAGCGACATAAACGAACTTCAAAAAGAATCCGGCTTGGAGCGGATAAAGATATTCAATCAGGAAGGCGCTGCGGATTTTATGCGCCAAACGCTAAATGCGATGGATGAAGAAACTTTCCGGCTTTTTATTGATTACACAATTTCTATAAGCGAACGTCCGGAACTTTTAGGCGCCGGAACACACATCGTGGATGTTTTGCGTAATATATAAACTTGCGCCGCAAATGCCAACAAAGTCAGCGCAAATAAACCTGAGAAGAAAAACGAGCAGTAGCGCAGTTTTTCTTGATAAATCGAATATTTGCGCTGGACAAAGTCAGCGCAAATA
>CAYXDA010000079.1:0-9699 GCA_964463615.1 uncultured Treponema sp. | reverse complement strand
GTGCATAAAACAGCACTATTATTTCCAATTTTTTTTCAAAATGCCAGTTCTAAAAAATATTCACAAAACAGCAAAAAAAATTGTCAGAAAACACTCAAAACAAAATTTCTAAAAAATTCAGTCTGAAAGCAGAATAAAAAATAAATTCTTGTTATAAACCTACCAAATTATTGCTTATTAAGAAACAAGGAATTAAATTCTTTAGTATGTTTAAAAGTCAAAGTTAGAAAAACAAGGAAATAAAGGGACGTACAAATGATTTATATAATTGAAGATGTGCCGGAAATAGCAAATCTTATTCAGCTTTATCTTTCGAAAGAAAACTTTGAGACAAAAACATTCTCCGACGCGGAAAGCACATTAAAAGAACTTTCCGAAGGAAATTTGCCAGAGCTTTTTATTCTTGACATAAATCTTCCGGATATGAGCGGATTTGATTTTTTGAAAAAACTGCGTGATGAACACAAGCAGTTGATTCCTGTTATAATTGTTTCGGCAAGAGACAGCGATGAAGACATAATCAAAGGTCTTGAACTTGGAGCAGATGAATTTGTCACAAAACCTTTTTCTCCAAGAACACTGGTTGCCCGCGTAAAAGCAAATTTGCGGCGGATTGCAATAACATCCGCATCTGTAGAAGAATCTATAAAATTCGGCGAATACGTTCTTCTTTTGAACAGCAATGTTTTAAAGTGCGGCTCAAAAAAGATTCCGCTTTCAATAAAAGAATACGCAGTTCTTGAATATTTAGTAAAAAATGCGGGAAAACTTCTTTCTCCGGAGCAGATTTACAAAGATGTATGGAAAACAAAATTCGGTGATATAACTGCTGTAGCCGTTTACATTCAGCGTTTAAGAAAAAAAATAGAAAAAGATCATGCAAAGCCGGATTATATAAAAACTGTTTTCGGCAAAGGATATATTTTTTCTGAAGAAAAAACAGAAGATTAGAAAGCCTCTGCTTCAATTTTTCAGCAACTTACAAATTAAATGAGCTCTTCTAAAAATGCGTTCAAAAAAAGGATTCCTTTTTTATTGAGCGCATAGATTTTATCGCCGTGTTTTTTTATATTTTTGCAAAGATGTTTTTTCTTCCATTTTTCAAAGAGATTTAAAAAGCGGGGCGAAAAAGAATGGGAAAAGCGTTTTTCAAATTCTTTTTCAGAAATTCCATGCAAAGTTCTTAAACCCATCATAAAAAATTCAAATTCCTGAGTTTTCAGTGAAAGCAATTCCTTTTCACCGGGCGCACTTTTCAAATCCGCCTTGCAGTCGCTCCAAAACAAAATATATTTTTCAATATCTTTTGTATTCGTAAAGCGAAAACCGCCGGGACCATAAAAACTCGAAGTCGCTCCGGAACCGCAGCCTTCATAATCCTTCAAATTCCAATAGACAAGATTATGAGCACATTCAAAACCTTTTTTACAAAAATTCGAAACTTCATATTGTCTGTACCCTTTTTTTTCAAGAAAATCTCGGCCGAAAAGCCACAATTTATCCGCTTTTTCAAAATCGTAGGTAAAAGTTCCGGCGGAAAAAGCTTTTCCTAGCGGCGTAGAATCTTCGATTATCAGCGAATACATTGAAATATGGTCAGGTTTGTACTTTACAAGATTTTTTATTGTATTCTTGAAAGATTTTTCACTTTCAAACGGAAGACCTGAAATCAAATCTGCGGAAAAAATTCCCTTCCAGTTCTTTTTTATCAACTTCAACGCAGAAACAACATTTTCCGACGAACTGCGGCGGCACACGCACTCAAGAGATTTTTCGCTGAACGTCTGAATTCCAACGCTAAGCCGATTTATTCCTGCTGCAGAAACTTCAGAAAGAAATTCCTCCGTAATATCACAGGGATTACATTCTATTGTTATTTCAGAAGGACTTTCATCACATCCCAAAACCGCAGAAGAAACAATCTTTTTTAACTGATTTCCGCTTAAAATACTTGGAGTTCCGCCGCCAATATAAATTGTATCAAAAGATTCAATATGTCTTTCCTTCTTTTTTATTTGAATTTCGCGGCAAAGAGAATCCACATATCCATCTGGAACATTATTTTTTCCTAGCGGAACACTGAAAAAATCACAATAAGAACATTTTGAAACGCAAAACGGAATATGAATATATAAAGAAGTTTTCAAAATTAAAAATACAGCCTTAACTTGTCAAATGGAAAATAAGAAAAAAGCGCACCTGCTTTTATTTCGCTTTCTTCCAGGGAACCGAAAAACCTTGAATCGACACAAGAATTCCGATGATCGCCAAGTACAAAGTATTCATTTTCAGAAAGTGTGATTTCATCAAAAGACCCCTCAACACCAATTGAACTGTCCCACAAAGCAGGAGCCGCCGCAATAGAAACATTGTACGGCTTTTTTACAAGTTCAAATTCAGTAAGAAAATATGATCCGCCGGCAGGTTTTATGTAAACAACATAATCGCGCATATAAATGGAATCTCCCGGAAGCCCCACAACACGGCGGACAAAACAGTTTGTTCCCATATTTTTTCGGCCGGAAACAAGAGAAAACTGCTGCGCTGTAAAAAAACGCACAAAACAGTCAGCAACTCTTAGAGAAACCGAAGATTCATCCTTTAAGAGCGGACTGCAAAGAACAACATCTCCGCGGTGCACATTCCGTTTTAACGGCGAAAAAAGAATACAAGAATTTTCATCTAAATCAGGTTCCATAGAAACAGAGCAAGTTCTTACAGGAAAAACTAAAAAAGAAAAAACTATATTTATGAAAATAAAAATACAAAGCACAAAAAATATAAAAAAAGCAACTTTCCGGTGGAATTCCTTTCTTACGGAATACGACATTTTGAACAGATTTTTATTCATACGGAAAAGAATAGCACAAATACCATTTTAGAGCAAACGCATTATAAACAAAATCTGTTCAATCTTCTCCGCCGACTTCCGTTAAATCAAAAAGAAAACATAACTTGAAACCTATCAAATGATAAACTATAATATATTCTATGGCAGAAGCTCGGAAAATTATTGCAGAAAACAGAAAAGCTCGATTTGACTACTTTATAGAAGAAACTTACGAATGCGGAATTGAATTGCAGGGAACGGAAGTAAAATCTGTAAAGGCAGGTTCGGTGTCTTTCCCGGATGCTTTTGCAGAGATTATAAAAGGTGAAATTTTTGTAAAAAATTTTCATATTTCGGAATATTCATACTCTTCAGTTTTCAATCATGATCCGGACAGACCTAAAAAACTTTTACTTCATAAAGAAGAAATAAAAAAAATAACAAGAAAAGTCGAACAGAAAGGTTATACTCTGATTCCGATAGATTTTTATTTGAAAAACGGACGTGTAAAAGTAACGCTTGGAATATGCCGAGGAAAAAAACAGTTTGACAAGCGGGCAACAATAAAAGAGCGCGATGTAAACAGGGATTTGCAGAGGGAATTCAGAAAGGGGCTTACAGGACATTAAAAAGTGAAAGCAAAAACTTTTTTTATTGCCGCAATTTTATATCCTCTTTTTGTACATTCTGTTTTTGCAGAAAACTTGAAACAGATAGATTTTTACGGAGTTGCCTCAAAAGACACGGAAAAGAATATGCTTTCCATGACAGAAGATTTATTCTTTGCCCAGCTGAAAGAACTTAACTACACAATAGAAGATAAAAGATACGAAAATTTTTCCACCGATTATTTTTCCAACACCTGCGACTTTTCGGCCTCCAACAAACATGGAACAGCAGCCGTTTTTGCAGTGATTACAAAACTCGATTCCGGAAAATGGGAAATGAAAATCAATTTTCTGGAATACAACAACTCTGCTCCAAGAACAATGGCTCAGGTTTATGATTCTTACTACAAAATTCTTATGGAATCAAAAAATTCCCTTACTTCAACACTTACGGAACTTATGAGCACAAGTTCCGTAAAAACCAACGTATTATCAGACTCGCCGGAAGAAATAACATTAGAGGACTTGGCAGGAAGCTGGAACGGCGGAAAATACATAAACAAAATTATAATAATGCGCGGCGGACGTGGATTCGTAATTTTCAAGAACGGCGCATCCATGAATATTTCTGTAAAAATTGAAAAAAACGAAGGAATTCAAAACATAAATATTGTACAAACAAGCGGAAACAACGCTTCTTATTTTCCGGAAATAGAACGCAAAAAAGCGTTGGAAGCCGCAATGAGCGCAAATCCGATTTTCTGGAACTTAAAACCTGTAAACAAAAACACTTTAACAGGAACAGAAAATACTTTAACAGAAGATTCAGCTGGAAACATAAAAGAAGGTCCTGTTTCCGTTACATGGAAAAAAATTATTCAATAGAAACTGCACCTTTCCGTAAAACTTCTATCTTTTCGCCATCCAGTCTTACAATTGTAGAAGGAACAGAAGATTTACAATCACCCGCACTCACAATCAATGCAACTTCATCTTCAAATTCAGCTTTTATTTCTGAAATTTTTGAAAGAACCGGAAATCCGCTCCTGTTCACACTTGTTGAGTAAATCGGACTCTGAACACCCGAAATAACTTTTCTTAGCCAACTGTCACCGGGACAACGAACCGCAACCGTCTGCAAAGGATTTTTTTTACAATGAACTATAACTGTAAGAGGTCCCGGCCAAAGCGAAAGAAGTTTTTGAGGCACAACATCATCTGTTATGAAAGAAATATCCTCAGGTTTTCCTATAAGTTGAATAAAAGGCTTAGTTTCTTCCCTGCCCTTTATTTTTCTGATTGTTTCATCAGTTTTTCCGACTACACCGGAAAATCCGTAAACTGTATCTGTAGGCAAAACAAGAACTTCACCTTTTTTTAAAAGTTCAACAGATTTTTCTATAGAAGATTCATCAGACTTGAGTAAGGTCATATACAGGAATTCCTTTTATAACAGTTGTTTTTCTATGTCTTAATGTTATATTCCCGTTGTTCAAATCAATCAAGAGCATAAGTATCAAAGTAAGCGCAAAGAAAGAAACTCCGCAGGCCTTGCAAGTTGTTTCTGAAAGGCATTTATAGTTTTTCTTTCTAAGAATCGTTCCGACATCGTAAAGAGTTGTCTGCGAAGGTTTTAGTCCGTTTACTTTAACAAGTTTTTCACCGCCCGCTACATAATCAAGTTTACGCGCATAAGCAGCAATAACATCTTTATCGCGAAGCAAAGCCGAATATTCAAGATTCAATTCATTATTGATGTTTTGGATAAGTTCAGTCTGTCTTGCAATTGATTTCTTCTGCTCCACAAGCTGGTTATAGCCTAAAATTCCATTATCTCCGGCAACAAAAGAAACAACAACGTAAACTAAAGTTCCAATGAATATAGCAAACAAAACTCTTATTTTTTCCATACAAATATAATCGGCTAAGATTTTTATTTTCTGAATGCAAAAAATGTGATAGAATTAATTAACTTGATTGAATTTACAAGTTATGCAAAAAGTAATAATTTTTTGTTATAACACGAACTTATAAATTCATCAAAACACCATATTTCAAAATAATACTTTATTTTCAGGCAGTTTATGCCGATAAATTATAATAAAATTATCTGAAATAGAGAGGAACTTTTATGAGTGATTCAACAGAAAATACAAACAACCTTGACAGTTACGGAGTTTGGGTAAAAAGACCTCCGCAGGATGCAGCGGACACAACGGAAAACGCTGCCGATGAAGTTCCGATCAGCTCTGATGATATTTCAATCGATGAACCCGTAATTTCAGAAGATTTAACAGAATTCAGCATTCCGGACGATAATTCCGCCTTAACAGATGATGAACTTTCTGATATTAAAAACGATTTTTCAGAAGAAAACAACGCAACAGATTTGCCGGACGGAGACTTTTCCACTGAAGATTTTCTTGACGCTGCGGAAAACAACACTTCTGCGGAAGACGCAAAACCTGCTGAAAACGAGTCTTCCGAAATGCCGGATTTTCCTGATGGAGCAGAAATTTCAGCAGATGATTTTTTGAACGCTTCTGATGATTCAGCTTCAACAGAAAGCGGCGACGGGGAAATTTCTCTTGATGACTTTATGGACGGAGGATTTACAGATCCTAATCCAGGTGCCGCACCTGCATCTGATTCAATTACAGATGAAATTTCTCTTGACGATTTTTTTGACACAGATTCAGATTCTAAATCAAAAGAAGATGATGTTTCCAACGACGAACCGCTGGATATTGACCTTTCGTTTACAGAATCACCAGACAATGAAGTTCCTGTTGAAGAAGTAAGCGCAGAAGATGATGATTCTTCTATAGACACACGGGAAGATGATATGTTTGACAACATTGAAGCAGAAAAAGAAGCAAAAGTTCCAGAAGCAAAAAGTTTTGACAAAGAAGCATTTGAAAATTCAACAGAGGAACTTTCTCTTGATGATTTCGGTGTAGGAGAAAACAGCGATGATGCTACTGCAGTTGCGGCTGCCGCGGCTGTAAACTCTGCGGCTGAAGACGAAGAAGTTGACCTTTCTGATTTTGGAGTTGACAGCAATGCAGGCGAAACTCCTGTAAAACAGGATGTGAAAGCCGCAAAGAAAAATGATCAAGTTGACTATGATCTTGCAATTACAGATGATGACACTGTTGAAAAAGCCCCGGATATTGAAGAAGTGGAAAGTCATTCAAGCGATTCGAACACAACAAAAATTGACAGTTCCGTTCTTGATATGATTATGAAAGAACTTTCAGGATTGAAGGATGAAATTTCTTCGCTTAAAGGCGAATTTGAAACATTAAAAAATCAGGAAACTTCTGTTCCGGAAAAAACTGTTGAAGAAGAGCCATCTCTTTCCGAAGAAAACATTCAGAAAGAAGAATCTTATATTGAAAATCCAGCAGATAAAATTGAAGAATCAGAAACTTTCAGTGCAGATGAACAAGAAGAAAAATCTGAAGACAATGAAGCAATTTCTGAACCGGAAGATGAAATTCCTGAAGAAAAACCTGCAGAGGAAAACACAGGATTTTTTGATGGCAACGACAATGACGAAACCATCGCGCTTTCCGGGGACGAACTTTCTAACATTATGAATACAGCTGATTTTACAGAAACAGAAAGCGAACCGGAAAACGAAGATGATATTGAAATTCCGGAAGAACTTCCGCCGGAATATACAACTTCTGAAGAAAATGCAGAAGAAGCTGTTTCCACAGACTCACCAGACGCAACTGAAGAAAATGCGGATAATCCGGCCGAAAGCGAAAACATTGCGGATGAATCACCTTTAGGAAATATTGAAGAAACTCCAATTTTGGAAGAGGAACCGGATTCAGGACTTTCAATGGATATTAACGATGAAAATCTTGAAGAACCGAATCTTGAAGCTGTAAGCGAACAGCTTAATGAAGAAAATTCTTTTATTCCAAAAGCCGATGAACTTGCGGAAGAAGACAAGCCGTTGGATGATATTCTTGCTGATGATTCGGACAACGATTTTGAAGATTCAGTTTCTGCCGAAAACACAGAAGAACAACCTGAAGAACCTGTACCGCTTGAAGATGCCGAACCTGCGGCAGAAGCAGAAGTTGAAAACGCAGAACAAGCGGAAACTGAACCACAGAGCGAAGAAGTTGAAAAAACAGAAGAAAGTTCTGAAAATGAAGAAGACAACAAAAAAATCGAAGATGATATTTTCAACGATTACTTTGCGGCAGAACCAACAGTTTCGGAAGCTATTTCCGATGAAAGCATTGATTATCTGAAAGATGATGAAACAGATAAAAATGAGATCGAAACAAATGAAAGCGATGAAGAAACTGCTTCCGTAGAAGAAGAAAAATCTGAAGAAAATGCGACTGAGGAAAACTCTGTTGAAGAATCAAAACAGGAAGCTTCCGACAACAACGAACAGCTTCCAGAAGATTTGAAAAACGATGTAAAATCTGTTCTTCTTTACATGGATCAGTTGCTTGAAAATCTGCCGGAAGACAAAATTATGGAATTTGCTAAATCAGAACAATTTTCAACTTATAAAAAATTGTTCAGCGAACTTGGACTTTCATAATAAAGTACAAAAAAGAGCCGTCCTAAATGAATTTTGCAATTTATTTAGGACAGCCCGATTTTGATTATGAACAAAATAATTTTTGAAAATGCAAAAGACGGTTCTTTAACCTGCTCTTTTAATGGAAAGTTTTTACATTCAAAATACAATCCGCTGCGGGAAGCAGAAAATTTTGCAGAAAACCTTGAATTTGATTTTTCTCCGGAATGTATTTTAATAACAGAACCCGCACTTTCCTACTCCGCCTTAAAAATAAAAGAAAAATTTCCAAAAATCAAACTGGCCGCAATCCGTTACACACACGAATTTGATGATTACAATTTTTATTTTGACTATATTTTTTACGCAGAAACAAAAGAAGAAATTTTAAATTTGCAAAACAGTCTGCTTTCAAAAATCAAAGGCGAAACTTTGCTCTCAACCGTTTTTTTGCAGTGGCTTCCCTCTTCAAATGTTTTTTCAGAACAAAACACAGCCGCTTGGCAGGAAATAAAAAATGCGCTCAATACGGCAAAAACAGAACTTTTCACGAACGGATTTTTTTCAAAACGCTGGTTTTTAAATGCAATCAGATTGCTTTCCTTTTCAGATAACTTTTTTTCAATAAAAAAAACATCTGCGCCAATAGTAATCTGCGCCAGCGGACGAAGCCTTAAAGATTCAATTCCCTTATTAAAAAAATACAGAAACCGCTATCATTTAATCGCACTTTCTTCAGCAATTTCCGCATTAATAGAAAATTCGCTTATTCCAGACTTGGCATTTTCAACAGACGGCGGATTCTGGGCAAAAAAACATCTGGAAATTTTACAAAAGCATCCGGAAATTCCAGTGGCAATAGCTGCAGAAGGAAACGCAGGAACGATTTTATTAAAAAAATCAAAAATAATTCCTCTTTGCTATTCCGACGGATTTTCAAAAAAAATATTTGACATTTTGAATGTAAAAGCACAGCTTGCAGTGCGGAACGGAACTGTTTCAGGAACTGCGGCGGAATTTGCCATGTCGCTTACAACTTCAAAAGTTTTCTTATGCGGGCTAGATCTTTCAACTTCAAAAGGCTATCAGCACACAATGCCGAATTCGCTGGAAACATTCAGTAAAAAATTTGACTGCCACATTTCTTCTCTTGAAAAAAGAAGCGTAAAAGCTGAATTAAATTCAGAAGCGCTGAAAATTTACGAAAAATGGTTTTCCGCACCGGAAAGAAATTTTTCAGAAAAAGCTTACAGACTTTCAGACAATTTTTCTTTTAAAAACAACTTGAATACAATGAAAGATGTAAATTTTGATTTTTTTGAAAAAATTGCGGAAAATGAAATCAATACTAATTTTGAACTGGAAAAAATCAGTTTGGGAAAAGAAAAAACAGAAGAAAAGATAATCAAATTTATTGAAAAATTCAGTAATACAGAAGCTTGGACAAAAGAATTTTTCCCGGCGGAATATTTTTCCAGCAATCACAAAAAAAACAGCGATGAAAAAAAAATTATTTCAGATGAAATTAAAAAGAAAAATATTTCATTTACTGATAAAATTAAGAAATTGGCAGAAAAATGATATACAAAAATTTAACTATTGCAAAAACAGGCGAAAAAATTCCTGTTTTTTTAAGCGGAAAATTGTTTCATTCAAAATACAATCCACAAAAATCAATTTATTTTTTTCGATTCTGGAGGACAATG
>CAYXDA010000078.1:0-9706 GCA_964463615.1 uncultured Treponema sp. | reverse complement strand
ATTAAACCGACTGCAATAATTGCTTGTTGCGGAGGCGGTTCAAATTCAATCGGATGCTTTGCGCCATTCATCGACGAAAAAGAACCGCGATTAATCGCTGTAGAAGCCGGCGGAATCGGTTCCGGAATCGGAGAGAACGCAATCCGGATGACAGGAACCACAAGCCGCGAAGGAATTATGCATGGCTACAAAAGCCGCTTTTTGCTTGACGAAGACGGACAAGCACTTCCAACGCGTTCAATTTCAGCAGGACTTGATTACTGCGGAATCGGACCGCAACTTGCCGCGCTAGGAAAATCCGGCCGCGTTGAGTTTACTTCCGCGCTGGACAAAGAAGCGCTGGATGCATTAAAGTTTTTCGCTAAAAACGAAGGCGTTTTGTTCGCAATGGAAAGTGCACACGCCGGAGCAGAAGCAATAAAACTTGCGCCGCGCCTTTCTAAAGACGACGTTATCATCATAAATATGAGCGGACGCGGCGACAAAGACATTTTCATAACAAGTCCAGTTTTCCGCCCGACAGAATGGAAAACATTCTTACAAGCCGAACTGGAAAGGTTGAATAACAGAGAGGAAATTCACGAAGCAAAAATAATGAACAGTTAAATTTGCAACGTACGAGTTTCTGAAAGAACTTCGGTGTTTTCGAGTGCCTCAATCACCTATTGATTTTTCAAAACACAAGGTGGTTAAGTTCATCGAAACCACCAAAAAACGAACAACGGTGATTTCGACAGGCTCAATCACCACATAAAAAAGGAAATTATTATGAAAAAAATAAATTTGATGTCGCATTTAGTCGCAGGTTATCCAACAGATGAACTTGCGTTCACAGCCGCAAAAGCTCTTGTTGACGGCGGCGCAGATATTTTGGAAATTCAGCTTCCGTTCAGCGATCCAAGCGCGGATGGTCCTGCAATTCAAACTGCTTGCACAGAAGTTCTAAGCAGAAAATACAGAACTCAGGACGGCTTGAACTTTATCGCGCGCGTTCACAAAGAATTTCCCGACATTCCGATTTACATAATGAGCTACGGTTCGTTAATCTACACGCCGGGCGTAAAAAACTTCTGCAAAAAAGCAGCGGAATGTGGCGTAAAAGGAATGATAATTCCAGATTTGCCTTTCGATTGCGACGAAGGATTAACCCAAGCCTGCAAAGAAAACGGAATGGAAAATATTCCTGTCGCCGCACCAAGTATGAGTGCCGAACGCTTAAAAAAACTTGCAAATGCAGGATTCAAATACATTTACGCCGCCCTCCGAACAGGAATTACCGGGCAAGACACAAAAATTGATGACGAAACAATTGATTTTATAAAAAAAGTCAGCGAAGGCGGAAGCAAAGTTTACGGCGGGTTCGGAATTTCCAACGGGAAGCAATCCCAAGCAATCGCAGATTATGTCGAAGCCGTAGTTGCAGGTTCAGTTTTTGTGCGGATAATCAGTGCAAATCAGAACGACAAAAACGAACTTTACAAAGCCGTAAAAGCAAAAGCCCAAGAAATTACACATTCATAAATAATTGACAACACGATACAAAAAAAAACATAATTAATTATGAATCAAAGTGAAATTTCAGCAGAACTTTTTAAATATCAGGACAAAAAATACCGCGCTTTTCAAGCAAAACTGATTCCGAATATAAATGCAGAAAAAATAATAGGAGTCAGAACTCCTGTACTTAAAAAATTAGCAAAATCCGTTTTAATTTCACCGGATTTTCTTCAAAATCTACCGCATGAATATTTTGAAGAAAACCAGCTTCACGCTTTTGTAATTTCTGAAATCAAAGATTTTGAAAAATGCATTTTTGAATTAAACAAATTTCTTCCGTTCGTGGACAATTGGGCAACCTGCGACCAGCTGTCTGCGAAGATTTTAAAAAAGCGGAAAACAGATTTGCTTCCTCAAATTCAAAAATGGATTGAAAGCGGAAAAACTTATACAGTCAGATTCGCCATAAGAATGTTGATGAATCATTTTCTTGACGAAGATTTCGACATTTATTATCCGAAAATTATTTCAAAAATCAGATCAGACGAATACTACATAAAAATGATGGTCGCCTGGTATTTTGCAACTGCGCTTGCAAAGCAATACAACTTTGTCATTCCGTTCATACAAAACAAATCACTTGAAAAGTGGACGCACAACAAAGCGATTCAAAAAGCAACTGAAAGTTTAAGAATCTCTGCGGAACAAAAAGAATATCTGCGCAAATTAAAAATCTGAATTTCCTTTTTTAAGAATTTTTCTCATAAAGTTACAAATAAATTGCATTAAAAAAAATCTGTGATAAACTAGAAACGGTATTTTTTATGGAAAACCGATTTTCTATTATTGCATCAAAAAAACAAACTCTTCAGAACCATCTTTTCTGCAAAGGTTTTGACTCTTCCTTTGATATTATTTACGCAGAAACACCGGAAGAAATTATTTCCCTAATAGAAAAAAGAATTCCAACCCTTATAGTTCTTAGCGAAGATTTTATTTTTCCTGACAATAAAGATATAATCGCAAAATGTCACGAAAAAGCAATGATGATAAATGCCTTGAACAATAAAGTAAGCATCAAAATTCCAGTTATCGGAATAATGAAAAAAATAGATTTTGCAGTTCAAAAAGAATTTTATAACTGCGGAGCATTTGAATGCTTTCCGGAAAGTACGCCTCCGGAAAATTTATATGCAATTTTGCTGCACATGTCAGAAAGCATTTCAAAAAATCAGAAACACATTACAAATTTCAATGAACAGCAGCAGAACACAATCAAACAGCTTGTACAAATAGACAACAAAACCAGAATTTACAACAAAGACACATTTATCTTCAAAACAAAAAAACTTTTAAAAATCAATCCTGAAAAAAAATATTTTTTAATTCTGATGAATCTTGACCGCTTCAAAGTCTTTAATGATCTTTTCGGATTCGCAGCAGGGGACGAAATCCTTGCGCAAATCGGGCGAATTCTTCGCAATAAAATCTCAAAAAATTCGCTTTACGGCCACATTTACGCAGACCATTTTGTAGTTTGCACACAAGCAATTCCGGAAGAAAATCTTAATTCTTTATTTGAAAAGGCCGACATTTTTATAAAAGCGCTTCATCCTAAGTTCGAATTTATGAGCCGCTACGGAATTTATGAAATCAATGATTCATACGAAGACATTTCGCTTGCAATAGACAGGGCGGAACTTGCACTTTCTTCAATTAAACACGATTACACAAAACTTTACACATTCTACAATGATTCAATGATAAAAAATCTGAAAGATGAACAAGAATTGATTACAGATATGATTGTGGGGTTGGAAAAAGATGAATTTACGGTTTATCTTCAGCCACAATACGATTACACAACAGAATCATTAGTCGGAGCAGAAGCTCTTGTTCGCTGGCAGCATCCTACAAAAGGGCTTATTTCGCCGGGGTTATTCATTCCTGTATTTGAGCGGAACGGATTTATCACTCAACTTGATTTAAGAATTTGGGAAAAAACCTGCAAACTTCTGCAAAAATGGAAAGAAGCAAATTTAAATCCTGTTCCAGTTTCTGTAAATATTTCGCGCAGGGATATTTACAGTCAAAATCTTGTAGAAGTTTTTAAGAATCTTCTTGCAAAATACAATCTTACGCCTGAACTTTTACGTCTTGAAATTACAGAATCCGCATACATGGACAATCCAAGCCAGTTGATTCAAGTTGTTGAAGACCTTAGAAACGCCGGTTTTTGCGTGGAAATGGATGATTTCGGAAGTGGTTATTCTTCTTTGAATACTTTAAAAGAAGTTCCTGTTGATATCTTAAAATTGGATATGAAGTTCATTGCATCCGACACAGCCGATTTGAAGGACGGGAAAAATAATTCAAAAGGCGGAAGCATTTTAAGTTCCGTTGTAAGAATGGCAAACTGGCTTAATCTTCCTATTATTGCAGAAGGAATTGAATCAAAAGAGCAGGCGGACTATTTAAAGAGTATCGGATGTTTTCATATGCAAGGATTTTATTTTGCAAAGCCGCTTCCTATTGAACAATACGAAGAACTCCTTTCAAATTTGAGACCAGCTTCTATTACAGAACTCACAACATCTGAAAATTCAGAATCGACCAAATTTTTAGATGTTTCAACACAGGCAACTCTTATTTTTAACAATTTTGTAGGCGGAGCCGCAATAATCGAATGGAACGGAGAATGTGTTGAAGCATTACGGGTAAACGATCAGTTTTATGAAGAACTTGGTATAAACAGCCGGGATTTTGAACAGTTCAAAAAAAATATTATTCCAACTATAGACGAGAACAGTCAAAGCGTTCTTTTTTCAACAATGTCAGAAATTACAAAGTTGAAAAAAACTGCTTTTTGCGAAATTAAAATAAAACCTTTTTACAATGGAATGCAACCATTTTGGATTCGAGTAAATTTGCGCCACCTGGGAAAAACAATAACAAGCAATATTTTTTATGCGGCAATTCAAAACATTGACTTCAGAATGCAGCTTCTTCAAGTGAACACAAATCTTTCTGAACAGCTTACAAATTTAATGGAAAACATTCCATGCGGAATTCTTTTGCTTTCTTTTGGAAAAACTGTAAAAGTATCATATTCCAACAACACAATCTCAAAAATTCTTGCATACAAACAAGCTGAAATGCGAAAAATTCTTGATTCAAATCCTTTGGAAATTTTTGCAAAAGATGAGCAGGACTCTATAAAGCAATCCATTTACAACGCCGCAAAAAGCGAACAAAAATCTTTTGTGCAAAATGCAAATGTAATCTGCAAAGACGGAGAAACAAAAAAAATCCAACTTTGCGGAAATATTTTTGAACAGACAGACGGTACAATCACTGCAAATATTCTTATTATTGACACTGCTGGCAAAAAAATTGAGCAAGAAAACTAAAACGGCGCAGGACAATAAAATTCCATACGCTCATCTGTTGACGGATGAATAAAACTTAAGAATTCCGCATGAAGCATAAGGCGTTCGCCTTTTTCGCACTTTCCGTAAAGAGTATCGCCAATTATCGGAACACCAAATCCATGAGAATCTGCCGCCGCAAGCCTAAGCTGATGAGTTCTACCACTATGCGGAACAAAGGAAATTCGCGTGCAAGTGCGGGTCGAACCATTTGGTGCGGCATAATTTTCTTCATCAAGCAAAGTCCATTCTGTAATCGCATTTTTTCCGTAAACATCATCCCAAATCTGATGCGGGCGATTTTCCAAATCGACTCTGAAAAAAAGTTCCATCTGTCCATGCTTTTCAAAGTTTTTCGGAAATTTTCCGTCCAGCAAAGCAACGTACCGCTTTTGGACTTTTTTTTCTTCAAACTGTCTGTTTAACTTTCTATGCGCGTTTTCATTAAAAGCAAGAACCATAAGCCCGCTGGTTTCCATATCAAGCCTGTGGACGCTTGGCTGCGAAATACAATCCGGAAAAAGACGTTTCAGGCGGTTTACAATGCAATCCTGTTTTTCAGGTCCCCGACCGGGAACACTTAACAAACCGCTTTGCTTATTTACGACAACAATATCATCATCTCTGTACAAAATGTTCAAGCCTAAAATTTCCGGCAAAATAAGAGAGCAGCGCTCATCGCAAGGCGGATATAAAACTCCGCTTAACTTTGCGCCGTTCGATGTTCCGAAAAAAACTTCCGCCATACTTAAAACAGAAAAATTATTTTTAAATGCAAAGTTCAAAAGTTTTGGAGCACAACAATCCCCAGTGCCGGTTGGCGGCAGTGAATTTTTACAAATTTGATTCAAACTACGGTTTGAGCCATCCGCGCAATAAAATGAATAGAGCGAAAACACTTTCTTCAACGATTCTTCGCAAAGAAGGCTTCGTTTTTCCGCAAGAAGTTTTTCTTCTTCAGTTTGATTGTTAAATTTTCCGTCGGTCCGTTTTCTTGCAAATTTCAGCGCATTTATTTTATCCGTAAGAGAATGAATTAAAAAATCATTTTTTTGCAAGGCAGCTTCTATTTTTTCCGCAGAAACTATAGGTTCAACAAAAGTTCCAAGAGCCGCTTTTTCAGTTCCTTCCAGCCGCTTTGAAAGTCCGCTGACGGTATTCAAAACAACAGTTTTTCCGTCCGAAGTTTTGCAGACAGCCGCACCAAGCATAACGCCCTGCCCGATTCTTTCTGCGCTGACTTTACCAACCTGCTTTAAGTGAACAGAGCCATTTTCTATGCTTTCAATTATTTTTTTGCAAAATCCGTAAGCATCTTTTTCTGGAAAAGGAGGAAACATAAGAATTTTACAAACCGCGAATTTCTACAGAACCGTTTTCTTTTGAAATGAATGCAATCGGCTTATTTTTTGTAAAAAATCCGACTTCAACAACGCCTGTAATATCATCAATAATCTCTTCCATTTTTTCAGGGTCAACCGGATTTTTCCATAGACAGTCAACTATCTGATTTCCATTATCAGTAATAACAGGCCCGCACTTACGAACACCTTCGCGAAGAACAACATTTGCGCCTAATTTTTCCAACGCTTTTTTCACAGGAATATATGCTTCCGGAACAATTTCCACCGGAAGAGCGAATTTCGTTCCCAAAGTCGTAACCGCTTTTGAAGAATCAGCAACAATCACAAATTTCTTCGCATTATACGCAACGATTTTTTCGCGCAAAAGAGCGGCACCGCCTCCCTTTATGCAGTTATTTTCCAAATCGATTTCATCCGCGCCGTCAACGGCAAGATCAAGTTCACCATCAATAACTCTATCTCTAAATGAAAAAACCGGAATATTCCAATCTATGCACGCATTTTCCGTTTGAAAAGAAGTCGCAACTGCTTTGATATTTTTCAAAGTTCCGTCTGCTATAAATTCGCTCAGCCGCTTTACCGCAGGAAGAGCCGTTGAACCAGTTCCAAGCCCAATCTTCATTCCGCTAAAAATCAAACCTTTTTCAACAAGAGTTTCAATTGCTGTATTCGCAACAAGTTTTTTCTGTTCACTCTGATTTAGACTCATAATCAACTCCTGTAAAATATTTAAACTGTTTATAACCTTGATATTTTAACATTGCATAACCGTTGCAAACTTTGCAGCCGGCAGCTTCCGCAACTTTCATAATCGGCGTTACGGCAGGATCATATACAATGTCAAACAAATTTTCATTTCCTTTAAACTGATAGAACCAAAGCGGATTATTTTCTTTGTTCGGCTCATCATCAGAATTCATTCCGACCTTTGTAGTTTGAATTATAATATCAGAATAGCGGTCAAGAACAGGAAGACATTCCGGATCAAGCGGCGCATATTCAAAACCAAAATCCTCCGCAATCTGTTTTGCCCGTTGAACAGTTCTGTTAAAAATGCAAGCTTTTCCGCCCATCTGTTTTATAGCAAATGCAATCGCGCGGCTGGCGCCACCCGCACCGATAATTGCAACTTTTCGTCTGTGAAGTTTTTTTACTTCAAGAAATTCTTCAAGCGCGCGCTGAAAACCAATCGCATCTGTATTATGGCCAACCCACTGAGAAAAACTTTTAACCAACGTGTTGCATGCGCCAATCTCGCCTACTTCAACTCCAATCTCATCCGCAAGTTCCATTGCATCGTGCTTGTACGGAACGGTAACCGCCATTCCCTTTATATCCAATTCTGCCGCAAATTCAAGCGATTCAGCCATAGAAGTAGAAGGCATCGGAATAAAAACATTATTCAACTTATGCATCTGATAACCTTGATTGTGAATCAGCGGACTTGAAGTAACTTTTAAAGGATAGCCTGTAACCGCAAAAAATCTTGTTTTTTCATCAATTTCCTTAAAGCGGTACATTTCACTCAAAGTAATAGGATCAATATGACCAATACCAGAAGTATTCCCCTGAGTTTCAATCGGAGATGTATACGTAAGATATGAATTTAATTTTGAAGCAAGAATTCTGCTTGGAACGCCAAGATTTCCCATAGCCACAAAAATATGCGGAAAATCTGTAATTCCGGCAGCTTCATTGAAAAGCCTTGTAACATCGCCAAGAGTTTTAGGCATAAAAGCAATTTTCGGAATTTCAAACTGAGTCCGCATCATTTTCAAGCATCGCTCGCGCAGATTTACAACAGGACCATCAAATTTATGATAACTGCGAATCACCTTGATTCCAAACGCCTGTGCAGAATCCATAAGTCCCGGAATATTAAAATCCTCTTCAAAATCAACATAGGCAAAATTTTTAGCAGGATTCTGATCCGCGTAAGCAAGAGCCCTTCCGAACAGCGCAGTTCTTGAAAATTCACCGCTATCATACAAACCGCCGTCTTCAACGCGCCTGATTGTAAGAATGCACGGAACATTTATCATAGACGGAAAATCACGGACATTCAGCTGCTCTTCTTTGTTCAGATGATCAACCCGCAATTCCGCAATATCTATATGCTGAACATATTTTTTTACAAGTTCAGCATCTTCTTTTAACGTCTTTCCCGTAAGCGTAAGACAAATCAGCGGTTTATTCATTTTTCAGCTCCAAATCCGAAAAAACAAATTAATGAACAGTAAGTTTCTTTTGCTCTTTATCAACAACATAAAGAGTCAATACAGTATCCTTCGGCACTGCGTAAGGAATTGTAAGGTTGGCACCAGTATGCAAAAAGTTTACAAGCGTATAAGTGCTTCCATCTGAAGTTGCAGCATCAAGGCGCATAGAAACAGGATAAGGATAAACCGTTAAATCTGCGGCAAAAATTCCATATTCATTGCCTTCATATTCTCCGGACGGCAAAGCAAGTTCAACAGTCATTCTGGAATAATTTGGAATAAATTCATTGTCAAATTCCTGCTGAGCAACAACCGTTCCCTTTTTTTCATCCGCTCTTGCAATATGAGAAGAAAAATCAAAAACAATGCGGCTTCGCGAAATAACAGAAAGCATATCGTTCACAGACAAACCTATAAGCTGCGGAACCCTTGTATTTTCATAAGTTGCACCGCGGCTTACAATCAAATGAACCGTAACAGGCTCAGAAATATCAGTTCCTTCCGGAATGTCCTGTTCCAAGATCGTACCGGCCGGCGAAGTGTCAGGTTTATATTCCGGTTCAGCAAGAACAATCAACGGTTGAGCCTGCCCCGCAAACAAAGTCTGCAAATCCATTTTCAACTGGTCATAATTTTGACCCACATAATTTCCAACGTGATCAACAACGACTCCGCGGCTTACAACAAGCGAAACTCTGCTGTAACCTTTTACAATCGAACCTGCCGACGGATTCTGATCAAGAATCGTACCCTTGTCGCCGGGCGTTTCTGAATAGCGGAGCGTAATTTTTGGATAAAGTTCCTTTTTCTGCATTTCAATCAGCGCTTCAGTAAGTTCCTTACCGCAAACATCCGGAACCATAACTTCTTCCGGACCTTTTACCCGCACAAAGAAAATAACGCAACCAAAAAAAGCCATTACAACAACAGCCGCAATCACAGTAAAAATCAGCGATTTGCCGTTCGCCTGAAGACTTTCAAAATATCCATTAATATTAACTCTGGAAGGCCTAAAATCCTTTACTTTTTTTCCGGTCTTAACAACTTTTTTACCGGCCGACTTTCCAACAGTTTTAATCTTATCAATAATTTTTTCTTTATCCATTCTTTTATTTTACCATTTTAAAATATGAATTTAAAGGGCGCCTGCCCATCGTTCGGTACTTCGTACCTCACTACTTCCCAAAAGCCAAAGTCT
>CAYXDA010000077.1:0-9796 GCA_964463615.1 uncultured Treponema sp. | reverse complement strand
CAGCTGGTAGAAACCGGAATAAAACTTTTGAACCAATTGTTTCCGCAGGCAGGTTTTGACAAAATGGAAAATCGTCCGGATATGTATCCGTACTTTCAGCCTTTGTATCATTTTGCGGACGGATTTAACGTTTTGAGCCCTGAAAATCCTTTGCAAATAACCGTTGTTTTGCTGCGCATCCTTGAAGATTTTTTTGTGGGCTGCAGAAACATAAAGTTCACGCAAACAACTGTGGAAGAGTCTTCTTCAAAAAACGCAGATACAATTACAGCCGTTATGGACGACTGGTCTGCTTACCGCGAAAACGTATTTGAACGAATTTACTGTGAGCCGCTGAACGACTTGGTAAATCAAATCTATTCGCAGGATGATTACGAAGATTCTCAGTTTGGAAAAAAGTTAATAACTTCGCTTTTGTGGCAGACAAAATGGCATTTTCTTCCTAACTTTAAGTTTGATCAGCTTATTCTTGAACGCCCTCAGGATGAAAGCAAATACAAGCCGCTTTTTTACAGAACGGATTTTGTGCGCCGATATCTTACACAAGCCGTAAGGCTTTGCGATAAAGTTGCTTCTATGCACGGAGATGTGGAAATGCTTTCAAATCCGTGGTCGCATTATGAGTTTGGAATTTCCAACGAAATTTCAAAGCGACTTGATACTTTGCTTGGCGGAAACAACAATTCTGCGAATACAAATGCAAATAATGCAAATTTGTTAAAGTATACGCTGTGCATTGTTGCTGTTCTTGACTGGTGGATAAACAATCCGGATAGTCCGGCTTATTCCGCAAATCCAAGACGTATTTACAGAATTTCAGAAGAAGACGGAAAGCCTAAGTTTTCTGTTCCGGAGCGTAATGATCAAAATAAATTGTTTGCAGATCAAATCCGCGCCGCTTATGCAAAAAAATCGTAAAATCAGTATATTAGAATAAACGATTTTTGGAGAACTGAATTAAAATGGATAATGCTAAAATAAAGGAAATTCTTCTGGATATTGAGCCTACGGAATTGGATTTTACTGTAACTCAAACCGGAAAGGAAAGTAAACGTGTGAACGGATTTTATATGCCGGATACGCACGAGATTTTTTTGCACAATAAAAATTTCAACAATGATAATCAGCTGATTTACACTGCGGTTCACGAATATACGCATCATCTTCAGTCGGAAGAATTGCTTAAAACCACCGGTAATGCCGGAACTGTTTACAATGCAAAAGTTCACAACCAGCATTTTTGGGCAAAATTCAATAATCTTCTTCTTGTTGCTGAACAAAAAGGTTATTACAAACTTGAATGGGAAACTAACAAGGAACTTGCAGAACTTACTGAAAAAATAAAAAAAGATTTTCTTGAAGCGAACGGCAAATTGATGCAGGAATTCGGAAAACTTTTGATAAAAGCGCATGAACTTTGCGAACAGGCAAATATCCGCTACGAAGATTACATTGACCGCGTTCTTTGTCTGCCTCGCAATACTGCAAAAGATATTCAAAAAGTTGCACGCGTAGAAGTGAATCCTGCAATCGGTTTTGAAAATATGAAAATTGTTGCGTCTGCAAGAAAAAAAGATGCGCGGGAAGAAGCGGAAAAAGAATTTCTGGAAGGAAAAAGTCCGGCTTCTGTGCGCGAAATGATGAAGCAAAAAGCGCAATGTGCAACAAAAGTTGATGCCCGCGGCAAACTTGAAAAAGAAAAGAACAGACTTGAAAAAACAATCGCTCAACTTACGCAAAGGCTTGAATTTGTGGAGGAAAGTCTTGCTAATATGTAATCATTCTGCAAAGAAAATAATTATTTGCGCCTTTTCCGCTTTCTTTTTGTTGTTTTGCAAAAGCGCTTTTTGCCAGAATTCATCTCTTTCCATGCCGGAAATGCCAAGCGTTTCTTTTCCGGAAAGTCCTGCTATGCCAAAAATTACGGCTCCTACGCTCGGTGCAAAGTTTTATACTCCGGGAACGGTCGGAACAAATATTTCTGACAAAAAGACTTCGGAAAGTTCGGTTGGAACGCAAAGTTCCGGCAATTCTGCGGAATCGAAAAATATCGCTGTAAAAAATAACGGCGCGGATTCTGCGGATGTTGCAAACGCGTTGAATTATCTTTCTGCTGATGATATTGCTTCGCTTGGTAGCAACGGTCTTTTTGGCGGGGTTTATTCGCTTTTAGGAAATGATACTGCGGTTGCAAATCGTTATGCCGCAAATAATTCCAATGATGTTTTGTTGCAGTCAATTTTAAGTCAACTGGAAGATATCAAAGCAAAGACGGAAGAAAATACGAATGCGGTAAAAAAAATCAGTTTGCCGGTTACAGAATCCGGCGTGGCCGGTTCGGAAAAAAAAGAATTCAATCCTGCAATTTTGCGGTTTTTCGTGAACGGTTACAATATAAAAGATACAATCCGCACAACATATTTCAGTAAAAAAGAAAAAGACGGTTCGTTTTTGCTTACAGGCGACAGAAAATTCACAACCGACGGAAAAAATCGCAATGAAACTTTTTATCTTTTGTTCAAATCTGATGGAAATTGCGGAACTTCCGCCGGGTATTTTGTTGAACCGCAGGTAGTTCAGGATTACAAAAATGAATATTCTTTTCTTTATCAGCTGACCAAAAAACCTGAACTGAAAGCGGAAAAAACTGGCAATCTGGTTTCCTTAAAATACATTTCTGATGAATGGAACATGGATTTGTTGCTTGACATTGGTGATGATTAGGTATAAAAAATTGCACAGAGGAACTGTTAAATGAATGAAATGTGGGTGCTTTTTTTTACTGTAGCCGTTACTGATTTTTTTGCGGAAATGGGCGATAAAACTCAGTTTATGCTGATTGGTCTTACCGGAAAATATAAGCTTAGGGATGTTGTTCTTGGAACTTTGGCCGCAGTTCTGGTTTTGAATGGAATTGCAGTTTTTGCCGGCGGAATTATAAGCGTTTTTATTCCTGATTGGCTTATTAAATTTGTGGCGGCGGCTGCTTTTTTTTATTTTGGAATAACTTCTTTGCTGAACGATTCGGATGACGATGAAGATGCCGGAAAAATCAAAATAAAGTTTGCTCCGCTTGCCGTGTTTTGTACGTTTTTTATTGCGGAACTTGGCGATAAAACGCAGCTTACGGCAATTGCCTTCGGTGCAAGCGGCGGGCTAAAAAAAGCCTTGATTATTTGGCTTGCATGCAGCATCGGTTTGTTTGCGGCGGATGTAATCGGAATGTTGGTTGGCCTTTTCTTAAAGAAAAAAATGCCGGAAGGCTTTTTGAATATTATTTCTTACGTTCTTTTCAGTTTTTTCGGATTTTCAACTTTGAATGAAGGTTTTGGGCTTTTGCAAAACTTTTTTGGTGAATCCCGCGCATTCTGCAAATTGCCTGTTTTTGTTGCGGTTTCTGTTTTGTTCGTTCTGTTCAGTGCGCTTGCGGTTGTTTTCAGAATGAAAAAGATGAACAGAACTGATGCGCCGGAGTAATTCGCTTTTTGCATAAAATAAAAATTAAAAAAAAGACTGCGCGTAACAGAAAGGTGCTTTCTGAACGGCGCAGTCTTTTTTTTTATATCAAATAAAAGTTTGCGGTTATGCTAATCGTTTGCTTTAAGCGAGTCCGGTTCTTTTGTGAATTTATCCGTCTGCGCTTTTGTAAGTTCAAACTTGTGCGAAGTTTCGCTGCAAGTTCCTATGTATTTTGTGTTTTCGCCTTCCTGTTTTTCGTAAATTTCAACGGAAACCGTTTTGCCGCTTTTTGTAAAAAGCTGGAATGATGTAAGTTTTTTTGCAGGCAAAGCAGTGTCATCGCTAATCCAACCGGAAATATTCATAAAAGCAACATTTCTAATCCATCTTTGCGCTTCTTCTGCATTAACTGCAAATTCCGGAACGCCGGAAATAATCCAGGAATTTTCGCTGTTTTTTCCGCTTTTTTCAGAATTTTTTGTTAAAGTCCAACTTTTTGCGCCGCTTGTAACGCCTGCGCCTGTTATTTCGCTTTCTTCTATTGAATAAACAGTTTTTCCGCGAAGGCTTTCTTCATCTTTGTTGAACGCAGAAAGCACGTTTCCTGAAAGAAGAACGATGTCTTTTGAATTTGCGATGCAAGCATATGTTTGCGAACCCGTTGAACTTGTCTTTCCCAGCAGGAACGATTGAATTTCTTTTCCGTCTTTGAAAGCTTTTACAACAGTCTGTTTGCTTTCTGTAAGATTGTACTTTTCATCGTTTTCCTCATTTCCGGAACGCGCAATTTTATCAAGAATCTTAACTTCCTGAATTTCTTTTATCATTTTTTCAACATCAGATTTGTTTGCAATGTATTCGTCTTTGCCGACAAGCCAAATGTTGTTCTTTTTTAGCAATTCTATAGTCTGTTCGTCTTTTGTGATTGTTATTGCATCCGGTTCAACATTTGTTTTTATTGTCTTTACAGGATTTATTGAACCTACAATTCCTTGAATAATGCAAACGGCAAGCAAAAATACAAATATTGCAAGAAGAACAATTTTTCTAGTGGTTATTTTTGATTCCATAGTAAATCTCCATAATTCAAAATTACTTAATTTCGCGTTTGTCATTCGGATTGTATTTGTCGTGGATTTTTCTTCTGCGTGCAGAGCGCATGCGCCACATTATAAATCCGGCAACAGCAACAAGAACCGCAAGTCCGAACTGGTTAAAATATTTTATGATAATCGCAAGTGCGGAATTTGTGTTCTGCAATGTATCTAAAGAAAGGCCTTTTGTTCTCATCGTGCAAAGATCGTTGTTTCCGTTCATGTAATCAACGGCATTCCGCACAAACATTGCGACCGGTTCGTTTCCGGCTTCGTTTATAAGCTGATTTGAAGTTGCATACGCGGTATTTATTGCAAAAATCCGGCCGGTTTGTGTGCCTTTTTCAAGGTGCATAGTTGATTTGAGTGCAGAATTTTTGCTGTCTTCTGCATTTTTAACCGGATTTGCTTCAAATGCGCTTTTGAATTTTCCTTCAACAAGAACTGCAAGGTTGTGCTGCTTGTAAACCGACTTGTCGTAAGGAGTCTGCATGTTCGGAGTGATTTCGATATTTTTTTCTTCCGCCCAAGATTTTGGCGAAGTTTTAGCAAGTACAGAAACTTTCAAATCTTTGTTTTTCTGCGCTTCTTCCGTTGTTATTTCGCCCGGTTGCAATAAAATAACGTAACCCAAATTTTTAGAAATCGCATTTTTCTGAAGCAACTGCTGCTTTGCGAGCATAGGCGCCCAATACATCCGGATTACACCGTATCCCTGCTGATTGTAAGTATAGCAACCTTCGTCAAAAACGTAGTTTGATTCAAGCTTTATTCCGTATTTTTCAAAAATCGTATTCAAGCCTGTGTCCAGCGGAGCGTATGTTGGCGGTTGATAAGGAGATTCCTGTTTTGAATCAAGCGGATCTGCGAAAACCATTAAATTTCCGCCTTTCATCAGGAACTGGTCAAGTTTGTAAAGTTCGTTTTCTGCAAATTTCGTTCTTGGTCCGTTTATGATAAGCGTGTTTATATTCAACGGAATTTCTGATTCGGAAAGATTTATTTCTTTCAGCGAATAAGAATCGGAAAGAAGTTTTTTGAAATTTGTGTCGCTTCCGTTTTCATCTGTAAGTTCGGCTTCGTCATGACCTTTTATATAGCCGATTTCTGTTGATTTTGAAAGAAGGCTTTCGAGCGCGGAATTAAGATTTTCTTCCATGCTGTCAAGTCCTGTGATTCCGTAGCCGAAGAATGAACCTTGAACAGAAAGCGGAACAGTTCTGAACGTTTCGTTGTGTTCAATTACAAGTCCCAGAAGACCTTTGCCTTCTGTTTTGTCTTTGTTTTCCCAAGTTAAAAGCGTAAGTCCGTATTTGTCTGCAATGGATTCCGCTTCTTCCGGCTGAGGATTTTTTACTTCAAAATAAAGCCGGTTCTTGTTTTTTTTGTTTACCGAATCAAAAGCGTTTCTTGCCAGGTTTGGAAGTTCGTTAAAATTTGCAATTCTGAATTGATTCAAATTTTCGCTTGAATACAAGGTTACAAGGATTTTGTCGTCTGCATCCAGTCCGGCGAGCGTGTCTGCCTGGGAAATCATTCTTGCTATTTTTGTAGTAAGATTGTATTCAAAACCGGATTCGCTTGTTATTCCATCAATAATTTCTATTGAATCTCCGTAAGTGATTGCAAGTCCCATCCAAACTTGTTTTACACCGACTTCGCTGTTTTTTATCTGCTGAATCTGAACTTGTCTTAGTCCGTAACTTGTTGCTATTTTCTGATTTTCCGCTTTGTTCATATTGAAAATCTGATAACTGAAGTTGCGGTTTGCAGCGCCTTTGTATTCAACAAGAATATCTTTTATGTATTGTGCAGTTGAATTGTAAGGAGCCGGAAGATTTTCGCTGAAGAAAACTTTTACGGAAAGAGGTTCTGTTAAAGTTTTTACTGTATTTTTGGAAGCCTGACTTATTGAATAAGAACCTTGACTTGTAAGATCGAGTCTTAAGAATGCTTTGCGGCTTGCCAAATTCGCAAGTACAAGAATCATTACGAACAGAATAAAGTCGCTTTTCGGGCTTTTCAGCCAATTCAAAATCTTTTTCATTTTCTATCTTCGCTCCTTTTTCTGTGTAATAACTGTAAGGCTAAAGAAAAATGCTGTAATTGAAATAAAATAAATTAAATCCCGCGTATCAACAATTCCCCGCGAAATAGAATTGAAATGTTCGTTTGCGCTTAAGAACTGCAAGAATCCCACAATTGGTGCCGGTAAAAATATAAGAAAATCGCTTAGCATTGTAAGAACGATGCAGATTATAAAAGCCGTAAAGAACGCTATTATCTGATTTTTTGTTATTGAAGAAGCAAAAAGTCCTATTGAACTGAATGCGGCGCAAAGAAACAGTGCTCCGATGTAGCCGCCGATAACAGGACCTGCATCCGGCCGTCCGAACGGTAATATTCCGATAAGATAAAGCAATGTAGGCGCAATCATTATTGCGGCGGCTGCAAAACTCGCAAGGAATTTTCCCATTGCAACGTCAAATTCCGTAACAGGAAGCGTGTAAAGCGTTTCTATTGAGCCAACCCGTTTTTCTTCTGAATATACGCGCATTGTTAATGCCGGAATAAAAAACGAAAGAAGCAGCGGAAGAAGCTGGAATAGGTTTCTCATAGATGCTCTGTTCTGAAGGTAAAACGCCGTAAAGAACATTACGCCGGTAATAATCAAAAATAAACCTGTAACAATGTAGGCAATCGGGCTGGCAAAATAAGATGCAAGTTCCCGCTTAAAAATTGTAATTGCCGGATTTTTAGTTTTCTTTTCCATTCTGCTGCTCCTGTGCCGCTCCGTTTTCTGTTGTAAGAATATGGAATACATCTTCAAGGCTGTTTCGCTGAAGAACAAGTTCATAAAGTTCATAGTTTGCCGCAACAACGGCTTTTGCTATTTCCGGGCGGATTTCCGTTGAACTTTTTATAGAAAGCAGCGCGGTTGAACCTTTTTCCGCTTTTTCAAAAGAAAGGCTTTCTATTCCTTGAATTCCGCTTAAAAGTTCCGAAATTTGAGCTTCTGTTGCGCTTGTTGCAACTTTTATTACGGCTGAATTTCCGAATCTGGTTCTAAGCTGGTCTGTAGGGCTGTCCGCAACAAGTTTTCCGCCGCTTATAATAATTACCCGCGAACAGAGCATTTCTACTTCGCTCAAAATATGGGTGGAAATGATTACAGTTCTTGTTTTTCCGATTTCTTTTATAAGGGCGCGGACTTCTTCTATCTGGTTTGGGTCAAGTCCGCTGGTCGGCTCGTCAAGGATAAGAATTTCCGGGTCATTCATAAGAGCGTGTGCAAGTCCTACTCTTTGACGGTAACCGCGGCTTAAATCGCTTATGTTTTTATGCATAACTTCTTCAAGTCCGCATTCTTTGCATAAAAGCGGAACTTTTGTTTCTGCATCTTTTCCTTCTACATCCGCAATATAAGTAAGATAATCTGCCACAATCATATCACCGTAAAGAGGTGCGCTTTCCGGCATATATCCGATTTTTCTTTTTGATTCCACAGGTTGGGCCGCAATGTCAGTTCCGTCTATTTTGATGGAACCTTCAGTAGGTTTTAAGAAACCTGTAATCATTCGCATTGTTGTTGTTTTTCCCGCTCCGTTAGGTCCGAGCAAACCTACGATTTGACCGGTCGGAATGGAAAAACTCACATCGCTTACGGCTCGAAACGTGCCGAACGTTCGCGAAACGTGAGATACTTCAATCATACTTTTTATATCCTCCAAATTTTATAAACAAATGAATGTGAAAAATGTTACTGTTGTCTTGAACAAGACATGATTGTAAAGCTGTTGCCGGTGAGATTCTGCAGTTGTGCGGCCAAAATTCTTTTTCATCTGAAGATTTGAATTTTGACCGGTTTGTTATGCAAGTTTGTTCAGTTCTTTTTCGTATTTTCTGTCTTTTTGCTCTTCTGCGGGGCGGTAAAGAATTGCAACGTTTCCGATAAGCCGCACCAAAACAGAATCTGTTGAATCCATAAGATTTTTTGAAAGTTCATGTTTTTCATCTTTGAATTCATTGAATTTAACTTTTATAAGTTCGTGGCAAGCCAATGAATGTTCAACTTTGCCTGCAAGTCCTTCTGAAATTCCGCCTGCGCCTACAATAACTACAGGTTCAATGGAATTCGCACGTTTTTCAAGAAGTTTTCGTTGTTTGCTGTTTAATACTACCATAATCAGATATTTTAGCAAAAAATTAACTATTGAACAACATTCTGTATTTTAGTATTATTGATAAACTAAACTAGTAATTTTATTTTTTTAAGAGGTAACAATATGGCTTTTGATATTTCAATGATGCGAAATATCGGTATCAGTGCTCACATTGACTCGGGAAAGACAACAACTTCTGAACGTATTTTGTTCTATTGTAACAAGATTCATGCAATTCACGAAGTTCGTGGAAAAGACGGTGTTGGTGCTGTTATGGACAACATGGAATTGGAACGTGAACGTGGAATCACAATTCAGTCTGCAGCAACTCAGGTTCAGTGGAAAGATTATACAATCAACCTTATCGACACTCCAGGTCACGTAGACTTTACAGTAGAAGTAGAGCGTTCGCTTCGCGTTCTTGACGGTGCAATTATGATTCTTTGTGCTGTTGCCGGAGTTCAGTCTCAGTCAATTACTGTAGACCGCCAGTTAAAGCGTTACCATGTACCGCGCGTTGCATTTATTAACAAGTGTGACCGTCAGGGTGCAAATCCGCTTCGTGTTCGCATGCAGCTTCGCGAAAAACTCGGCTTGAATGCATACATGATGGAACTTCCTATCGGTTTGGAAGACAAACTTGAAGGTGTTGTAGATCTTATTTCTCAGAAAGCAATTTATTTTGACGGACCAAATGGTGAAGAGCTCCGCTACGGTGAAATTCCTGCTAATTTGGTTGAAGATGCAAAGAAATACCGCAAAGAACTTATCGAAGCAGCAATCAATTTTGATGATTCCCTTATGGAAGATGCAATGATGGACGAAGAAAACGACTATCAGAATCTTGATCAGGAAAAAATCATCGCTGCAATTCGCAAAGGTACAATTTCTGAACAGTTTGTAGGCGTATTCTTGGGTTCTGCACACGTAAACAAAGGTATTCAGCCTTTGCTTGATGCTGTAATCCGCTATCTTCCTGCTCCAAATGAAGTTCGGAACGTTGCTCTTGACCTTGACAACAACGAAGCTGAAGTTCCTCTTGAATCTGTTGATAACAAACCTTGTGTTGCTCTTGCATTC
>CAYXDA010000076.1:0-9819 GCA_964463615.1 uncultured Treponema sp. | reverse complement strand
GCACTATATTATTAGGTTCAGGCTTTGATTCGATGATTTGAGTATAAATAGCAACAGCGCTTTTCAAATCGCCAGTATTATGCGCATGAATCGCCTGAAGAAGCATATCATCAATAGTTCCTTGAACATAAGGATTTATCCGCACAAGACTGGATTCTTTTTCAACAGGCTTTTCGCCATTAACTGTTGTAAGTTCATCTGCTTTTTCGTAAAAAGAAAGCCGCCTTTGACTCATTTCGCTCTGAAGTTTTTTCTGATAGTCTCGGATTTCCTGAAAAATAATATCCGCAAGACTTAAAGATGCGTTCATTGAAGCAAGTTTGCGCTTCAAAGGCATATCAAAAGGAGTAAATTCCGTTTTATAAATAAGTTCATGCTCAACTTCTGCCCAGGCATCCTGGAGAATTGTCCGTATTTGTATTTCGCACACTAAATTTTCAGGAAGTACAATTTCCTCCGGAAAGTTTTTTGGTTTGCATTCATCAGGAACAGCAACCAAAACATGAACCGACTCATATCCAAATTCTTTATAACTCTGATTCGCACCTTTTATTTCAACTTCTTTTACGCTGAACATTTTTTTTATCTGTTCCTGAACTTCTGTTATATCTTCAAGAAAAGTGCAGATAATACGAATTCCCATCATATCCGTAAGACAAACAAGATTATCAGACACAGCCGCTTCATCAGGATGCTGCCGCAATACTTTTTTATAATAAGATTCAAAAGATTTTATTCTGGCTTTAAAAGTCGGCTGAGAAGTAAGGCTCAGATTTTCCTGAAGTTTATTTTTTATGTTTTCCATAATTATTTGAAAAACAGGAATATAACGCAAATAAATATGCTGAATTTTATTTTTATCAGGAATTTTTTTATAAAGCTCATCTGTAATATTATTATTCATACAGATATTGTAAAGCAGAATAGTTATTTTAACAAATAAAAAACCCCTTCTTGACTGAAGGGGCTTTAAACAAGTTGATATTAAATCAAATTACTTTGCTTCAGCTGCTGAAGCTGCACTTCCGCTTCCTGTTGACTGAGCGTTAGAATTTGAATCTTCGCTCAAACTAGAAGTAAACTGCTCTTCAGTTGCCTGTTTTGCTCTTTCAAGGAATCGGTTAACCTGTTTGTTACCAAATCGAGACATTTCTGCTGACTGGCGAGCAGATTCTTTTTTACCAATAATTCCCCAAAGATCTTCGTCTGCAATATCGCGGTCAGATGTAAGGAGCGCTTTATCATAAATGATAGAAACGTCTTTGAAATATCCGATATAATCACCGCCAATATGGTTGGCATCACGAGTAACCTGGAATCCAGTAAACTTTACAAATGGTGTTCCGCGTGGATAAATTGGATATACACGAATTTCGCGGTTGCGAATTTCTGTAATATACTGAGGGTTGTTCCAAATAAGTTCTTTCCAACCGTCAAAACCAAGGTAACCCATAAAATATCGGCGTTCAATATTGTCATTATCTTTAAGAAGAACATAAAGTCCTTCCGGATAGTTCATACCCATTGTTGTAACTTTTATAGATTTAATTGTTCCAACATTTTTTACAATACCATAACCATCTTCAAAAAGTGTTTTTCCGCTGGCCTTTTCTTCATCAGTAGGTTCCTGGCGGTTTCCGTTTTCATCAGCCTGAGCATAAGGTTCATAAGCTGGAATCTCGAACGGAGGACGGATATAAGCATAAGCGTTTGAGTTCCATTCAGGGAAAACAACACGTACACCCATTACTTCACTACCAGCAAACGGAACTTGAGCACTGTCTTTTACCGGAGCGGCAATAACAGTAGAAAGTCCGAGACTCTGAACTGTTCTGGCTGAAGAATTCAAACTAACTTCCCATTGCGGAAGAGCAAGTGAAGTTTTCATAAGGTCTTTCTGATCTTCTGTAAAAGTTGCACCAGCCGAAGTAGAAAAATCCATTATCGTACGGCTGTTCTGTGTTGGATTTCCATCTTCATCAGCAACAGAATCAGCAGACAATAGAGTAAAGTCGATGAGAATGCTTTGTTCAGCAAAAGCACTAACACCTGCAAGCAGCATGGCAGCTGCCAAAATTGAAAAAGTCCTCTTCATAAGAAGCTCCTTTTAATAATTCGATGTAGCCTTGTATAACGTATATTATCATTCAAGAGTTTTATTTTGTCAACGCTAAAAGCAAAATCAAATTATCAAATTTTTATAAATCAATCACCGAAAAGTTGTTCCATCGATGAAAATTTCCACATCTTTTATATTTGAAAAATTTTTTTTGACATTCATTTTAAAAAGTTCAATCTGTTTTTTGAAATCAGTCGTAAACGCATCCGCCTGAAGGAGTTCTTTTGAAAGACTTACATAAAGAACATCATCTTTTTTTGAACAGCTTACAACTTTAGTTCCGGCATTGAAAATCTTGCTGCAATGTTCGGAAACAGGTCCAAGCAAAAGCTCTTCAATATAATACTGATATTTTCCGTTAGGAGGATTTACAGGCACATAGCGGATTTCAAGGCGCAGCTTATCAGAATCAGAAGCATTAAAAACAAATGTGCGCCGGATTCCTGGAAATTTTGCAACCCAGACCATAAGCGAAATAAAAAAATAGAGAAAAATAAAAGCAAGAATAAAATATGATGACTTTTCTAACTTTGGTACTTTCAATGTCATTTTGTAGATATAAATCCTCGTGAACGTTCAAAATGCGTTACAAACGCACTGATTCCATTATAGATTCCCAACGCTATTTTTTGCAAGTATGCATCGCTATTTAAATTCAACGCCTCTTTTTCGTTTGTTACAAAACCTACTTCGATAAGAACGCTGGGCATATTCGCATTGCGCACGACAAACCATTCTTCAGCTTTTATTCCGCGGGCTTTTGACTGGCTTCCAATCTGAGCAGAAAGTCCGTCCATAATAAATTTTGACATAAGAATGCTTTCTGTTGTGTATTCTTCTTCCATCATTGAATTCAAAATCGGAAAAAGAGAATTATCTCCTTCTGCGGCAGATTTGTCCAAAACAGTGCGCCTGTATCCTGGAGAAAGATACCAGACTTCATATCCGCTTGACGCTTTGTTAAGAGAAGCGTTCGCATGAATCGAAACATACAGAATTGCTTCTTTAGGCGCCAGTTTTACACTGTTTGCTATATCCGTTCTTTCGCTGAGTTTAGGATATGTATCTCCGTAGCGCGTCATAATAATCTGCTTGTCCGGATATGCGGATTTCAGTTTTGAATAAAGCGATTTTCCGATTTTCAGAACAACGTCCTTTTCCTGAACCTTCACAGTTTTTCCATTAACTTTTACAGTTCCGGAAGCGCCGGGATCTTTTCCGCCGTGTCCCGGATCTATTAAAATCGCTCCGATTTTAAATCCGTCCGCATCTGTGCTTGACTTGAAATATTCTTCCGCTGAAGAAACAAAATTTTCTGTAACAAAAACTTTTCCGTCTTCCACAACCGGTGCATCCGTAATTATAAGAGCGGAACTGTCTAAAAGGCAAAGAGAACTTTCTGCCTGAAAAGAAATCTGATGTCCGTTTTTTTCTATAATTCCGGAAGAAGAAAGAGTGTCCCAATAAAGTGTCATTCCCGATTGCGCAGCTTTATCCGCAAGAAGATAACGTTCGGAAAATGCAGGAATCACAGAAAAAAGCATGATTGCTGCAAGAACACTGCAAGAAAAACGACGATTGCGGTTATTTGACAATTTCTGCATTGAAATTTTCAAGTTGTACATAAAATTTTTTAAGATCAGAATATTCTGTTCAGATCTTGAGCCGGAAACTTTTTCCGTTCCAGAAAAAATATCTATATCTTTTACTTTTTTTTCTTTTTTCATACTTTATTTTTCGGAAGTTGAACAGGAATCTGAAATATAAATTGCACCTTGCAGCGAACCTTTTAACAATGCCGACCAGAATTTTTTCCGCTGAAGAGGCGGATGTTTTTTGCACACTGAATCAAAACGGCGGAGTACTTCAAGTACTGTCTGATACGACCAGTCTTTTTCACCTGAAAGCAACAATTTCTTTAACTGCGGAAATTTTTCTGCGTCTTTTAACACTGATGAATTTTCCGGAATTTCGCCTGAAAGATTTAATTCTTGAATTGAATCAAAAGCGGAGAACGCAGGAGGCGGAAAACCTTTTTCATCCGGAAGAGATTCTGAAAAAAGAAATTTTTCTGTTTTTTCATCACAAGGTTTTAATCTTATAAAAATTTCTGAAACAGTTTTTTCCGCATAAAAAACCGCATTCTTCCCAGATTCTGACAAAGTAATTACATTTCCGCATTTCTGTACATTATTCCGCGGAAAATCTATTTCATCACCTTGTTTTACCGGACGAGGAAAAATATTCTTCACTTCTGACTGCCCTGAATTTTCCAGAATTTTTATAGAATCAATTGTTCCCGGAATTGAAATCCAGGCACGTTCGGCACTTACTTTTTTTGAAGGAAAATCGAAAAGTGCAAAAGTACTGTTTTCAACAGAAAGAGGAATTCTTTCGTTTAAAAGTTTCTGTGGTTCCTTTCCGGCGGCAATTAAAATCGCCTGCTCCGTAAGGTTCATCCCGGAAGAATACGGAAACGTCCAGCCGGACATATATCCGCCGGAAAGACGGGCCGCAATTTCTCCGATTTGAGGACCGTTCTTTGTGTACTTTATGTCTGCTTTTGCCGCTCCGCAAGACAATCCAAGAGCGGAGACGCCTTTTGCAAACGCATCAATAAGTTCAAGCTTTTTTGAATTTTCAACAGAAGAAGGCATTGTGTGTCCCATTTCTATAAAATATGGTTTATAAAAAATGTGACGGTCGGCAAAACCTGTAATTGTCATTGTCCCGTTAAAAACCAATGCATCAATTGAATATTCGGGACCTTCCATATATTCTTCCAAAATTACGGTTCGGGAGCGGGAATTTTCAGCTGCCACAAGAACGGAATTCCACACTTCATCTTCTGCACGAATCATCCGGCAGCCGCGAGCGCCCATATTGTCCGCAGGTTTTACAACACATGGAAATCCAAGCGATTCCACTGCTGAAAAAACTTTTTCTTTTGCGATTTCATCAGGAATTTCATCAAGTTTTATGCTGAAAAATTTTGGAGAAGGAACATTATGTTGTTCAAAGCATCTGCGCATTCTCGGTTTTATAGTCGCGTTCAAAGTTGACTCAAAAGAATGGCAGTAAAATCCCAATTTTTCCCCCGCATAAGAAACTGAAGATGAAAAATCTGTTCCTGCTGTAAAAACTCCTTTCAAATTTTCAGTTTCTTTCAGTTTCTTTGCACATTCAAATATGCTTTCGCGGTCTTTTAAATCAATTTTGTAAAATTCATCTGCAAGCGGAACTTCCTCTGCATCCGGATTTGCGTCCACAACAACAACATTAAATCCAAGGTCTTTTGCAGAAACTATAGAAGGTTTTTGCATAAGCCCCGCACCAAGAATTAAAAGAGAGTCTTTCATAATTATGCTTTATATTTAACACAATTATTGATTTGAGGGTCAAGGCGTTATGAGTGAATTTCTACTTTCATCGTTTTCTGCAATAAATTTCGCACGTATCTCCCAACTTCAAAATATGACTTAACGAGTTATATGCGCCGAACATAATGCTTCCTTTTTTCCAGCCGTGTTCTTTTACATTCGGAAAACGTTCCGGATGATGACCTGTTGAAACTATTCTTTCAACTGTAAAACCGAATTCAGAAAGAATTTTCTGCGCTCCGGAAGGTTCCCAAACTGAAAAATGATCCGAAGGACTGTTCTCAAAAAAAGATTTTATGTTCTTTTTCGCAGAAACACCTTCAGCCGATGGAGTTGAAAAAGCGAAAACTCCGCCTTTTTTTACAATGGAACTTACTTTTTTAAGCACGGATTTTAAATCTGAAAAATGTTCAATTACAAACCACATTGTTACCGCATCAAATTCGTTTATTCCAAATTCAGAAGCAGGCTCAAAATTCGGAAAGTCAGAAACAACAGCCGGAAGAAGAAGTTTTTGGCGAACATATTCAACAGCATCTTTAGAAACGTCAACTCCGTAAGATTGCCAACCATTCTCATGAGAAGCCGCAAGAAACGGTCCGTAAGCGCAGCCGATATCAAGGATTTTTGGAGAAGAAAAATTTTTTATCTTGGCAAGTCCGTTTATTTCTTGAATTCTGCGCACTGAATTTTGCTTTATCGCATCAAAGTCTTCAAGATAAGTTTTTCCGTATTGATTTTTATATTGTTCAGCAAAATATTCTTTTTCATACCTCATCGGACTGGAAAGATTCCATGAAATATAAATTATTCCGCATTTTGAGCATCGGCGGAAAGTCCTTTCAGCAGTGCGGGCAATTTCTTTGTCAATATATTCTGTTTTTCCGCAGACCGGACAAAAATAGCGTTTTCCGTGCGAAATTTTTTTTACAAAATCGTAAAGGTTTTCCTGTTTCCTGCATATTTTTTCTGTGATTTCTTTTGGAAAAAAACGTTCAGATTGCGAAAAGAACTGTTCTGCAGGCTTTTTTTTAAGTTCTTCCTGAGAAAGATATGCAAACTTATATTTTTGCGCAAGTTTTTCATGAAGTTTTGAAGTAGGAAGAAGCACAACGCCGCAACCTGCCGCAAGAGCTTCAAAAGCTGTAAATCCGTAATGCGTTACAACCAGATCATATTCAAAAAGTTTTTCCCGCAAATTTTTTACCGGCTCAACAAAGGTTACGTTCGGAATAACAGGAAGATTTTCTTTTTGAGCGGAAATCACTGTGATGTTTTTATTCAGAGCGGAAAAATACCGTGCGGCTTCAACAGACAGACCCGCAGGATCTTCGCCGCCTACACTTATCAAAATATCATTGAAAACTTTCGTAGTTCCAGTTTTTTTTGAGGAAGGCTTTTTTATAAACCCTTCCTCAGTAAGATTTGCAGCACGTTCAATACCAGCAGAAGGAATTACGTCAAGAATATAATCGCTGTAAGAATAAAAATCTCCGCCGTCATCAATATTTAAAAGATTTGCAGACGCGCGCAGTTTTTCTGCAATATTTTTTTCCATTTTGAAAAGATCTGCAACAATAAGGGCAAATTCGTTCACTTCCGGAAAAGTATGAATAATCTGCTGAGGATTCAATCCGTCTGAAATATATTCCTGAAGTATTGCTTCTGTTTCTTCCAATTCAGGATTGTTCGGAATATAAACAAAACTTTCTGTATTCTTTGCAGCTTCAAGACATCTTCGCAAATGTCCTGTTCCGTGTCCCTTTGATGTGCTTGGAAAAAATAAAATCGTATCGTGAACATCCGGATCTGAAAAGGCAGAAACAATTTCTTCTGTTGTATAAGGAGCAGAAGGCGCAACACCTTTTGACAGTTTTGAAACTACAGAAACAGCGCGCCTGTAATCTGAAAGAGTATCAATTGTAGTTCTATAGTCAGGAAAATAAAAACGAGCAGGCGCTTTGTAAAAAAGACTTGTAAACTTTGTTTTGTGGTTGTAAATGGACGGTCCGACATGCTCATGATCGTAAGGATCATCTGTTTCAGAAGCCGCTCTTAACAGAGATTCTGCATTAAAAATTTCAACGCCGCTTCCGTGCGGAAGCCCCGCCCAAGTCATATAATCACATTTTTGAATTGAATTCTGCTTAAAATATTCATTCACGAGCGCTTCTGCGGCTTCGTAAAAAAGAAAAGGATTGTCAGCCGTTGCGCGCAGAACAGTTTTACAGCCGAACATTCGCACTGCAATGCAAAATCGCTCAAGAACATCTTCCAAAGGCCCTGAAATTATTTTCCAACCATGCTTTCTGGCAAGAGGCTCAAGCTTCGCAAAAGAGTTGTCGTCTGTTACAACAATATATTCACCGGCTTCAACTTTTTTCATTGAATCCATCGTCCATTCAAACACAGTTTTTCCGCCAAGATTTTTCAAAGCCTTGCCCGGAAGCCTTGAAGAAGAAAGTCTGCATTGAATTATAACTGCCAATTCTTGAATATTTTTATTTTTCATAAAAACTGTTCCAATTTTCTATTAAATATTGAATATCTTTCTTGAATCTAAACTGATTCTTTTTTACCCATTTTTTTGTTTCCGAAAAAAGTGAACGCGCCTGGAAAATCCCGCATTTGCTTTGAAAATAAAAACGCAGAAATGAAAAGCGGGGAACAATTCCATGATCATCGCGGAATTTGGGAAGAATATTTTTTAAGTAAAAGTGAATATATGAAAAATCCGTCGCGCTTTTTTCAAGAGGAACTTCATCTGTATATGAAATTTGAAATCTTGTCGTTATAACAATTTTTTCGTTCCAAAGCCAAGCGCGGAGTGCAAAATCAACATTCTGCCAGTAAGAAGACTCTATATTGTAATCATATCCGCCGATTTCAATGAATTTTTCGCGGTTATAAATTCCGATAAAATCAAACGGATAAAGCGTCGGAATTCCATCGGAAACAGACTGTTCCGGTGTTATAACAAATTTTCCTTTTTTTGCGGACGGAACAAAATTTATTATTATTGAAACACCGTTTTTATCTATAAGTCGCGGTACAACACAAAAAGCATCATTTTTCAATATATTTTCCGCAAGATTTTTTGTAAGAAGAACTTTTGGAATATTAAATGAATCGCGCAATACTAAAAAATACTTTGTATCAATTTCAGAAACACATGCATTTATCAAATTTCCGTCAGAAGTTTTTTCGCGCGGAATAACAAATTTCACACAGGGATACCTTTTTGAAATTTCCTCCACGCTGAAACTCTGTGTATTCGGTTCTACGGAAACAACCGTTTTGAATCCGCTTTGAAGCAGATTGTCAAAAATCTGAGTTCTCAAATGACTTCCGCTTTTGTTCAGTAAAATTACAGAAATATCCAGCAAAGCCTGCGGATTTGTCTGTCCTCCCCAAAGCACAGTTCTGTTTATTTCGTATTCATTAAAAGTTGAAGATATAATATTCATCGCAATTCTCACATTTTCCGGAATAATCATGATTTATTTGTTTTTGAACTTCAGAATCCGTTTTTTTCCAAATGTCTTCCAAATTTTCACTGAAAGCATTTCCCAAAATATCTGACTTCAATTTTCCGCGCGCATAGGGAACGCTTCCGTCCAAAAGAATTGTCATATCGCGGCGCAAATGCCAGCACACATTCCTCTCGACAGGTGCAAGATCGGCAGGTTTTCTGTCCGGCAAAGCACCAAAACAGTTGTCATATTTTTGAATTGTAAAATTTCCATTTGTCGGGGAAGTTTTTTCATTCCAAAAGCGGAAAAAGTCTTCAAGTTCACTTTCATTTTCATTCATCCGCGTGAACTGAGCATAAACGTTGCCTGGAAAATACTTTTCCAGGAGCAAAATCGCCGCTTTTGATTTTTCAAAATTATCACTTTTTCCGGAATGTATTTTTAGATAAACTTGTTCGCTAAATGCGTCCAACGTTACAAGCCAAATAATCTTTGGATTATTTTGTCCGCCATCAGCGCGCGGCGGAACAGAATCACAAATATTTTTAAGAGCGGCGCAACTTTCTTCCGAAATTTCAGAGCAGTCGCCTTCTATAAGAACTGTAAGACCTGGTTTTAACAAAACAGTTTTTACAAATTCAACAAAATCAGGATGAAGAACAGCTTCTCCCCAAGCAGAAAGACTTACGACCGCAGTTTCTGAAAAATCCGAAATTTTTTGTGCAATATTTTTAAAATCTTCAAGCGTCATAAAAGAATTTCCGGTCAAAGAATCCATTTGTTCCGGATGATAAATAACTTTTGAAGAAACTTTATCTGTAATTTGAATTTGATAATATGCCGGAAC
>CAYXDA010000075.1:0-9841 GCA_964463615.1 uncultured Treponema sp. | reverse complement strand
TCGCAGATATTTTTTAAATTTTCAAGAAAATCCGGATGCGCACCTTCAAAAATGATTTTTCCCATGTCATGCAAAAGTCCGCACACATAAGAATCTTCTATGATTGCGCGGTTGTTTGCGCAAAAGTTGCGCGCGATATTATAAGAATAAAAGGCAACTTGATAAGCATGAATCCAAAGTTTTTCGGAATTTCCGTTTACAGAAGCGAATGTTTTTAGCGAACCGACTGTATAGAGAATATTTTTGATTCCGCGGATTCCAACGAGTTTTACGGCTTCTGCTATGTTTTTGCAAGGTTCTGAAAGGGCAAACGCTGCGGAGTTTACTTGCTTTAAAAGTTCGCCGGTAAGAGCTACGTCGTTGCTGATTTGCATCGCAATTTCTGACATTTTTGCGTTCGGGTCGCCCAGGAGTTTTCCTAATCGGGCGATGTTTTCCGGAAATTGCGGAAGGCTGTTTATTGCATCTTTGAATTCTTCTGAAATTGCATCAAAGTCTTTTTCTGTCTGTTGGTTTATTGGCAAAATGATTCTTGTTATGGTTTCACCATTTTCGCAAAGTGTTTGGAAATTGTCTTCTGTAAGTCCGATTTTTTGCAGCATTAAAATCATGATAATCAGCCCAAGTCCGGCTCCTTCGGAATCATCAAGGACTTTTAAAAGAGCGTTTTCTATTGATGTGTATTGCTGAGCGCGGCTAAGTTTGTCATGAACGCGCTTGTATTCAAAAACAACCATTTTTGAGTTGTTCCGCACTTCCATTTTTATCTTGTTGTTTTTGAATTGAAGTGTAAGTTTTATGTAAAGTCCGGCTTCTTTTTGTTTTTCAAGGAAGTAATTAATATTGTTAAATGTTATTTCCTTAAAATTTTTCATTCCTTCTTTATAATCATTCGGATTATTTATGTTCAAATGTCTTTCCGCAAAGTAAATTCGTTTTGTGTTTGCTTTTTTTGCGTTTGTAATAAGTTCCTGCTGGCAGTAAGCAAGATACTGAATCAATTGATCCTGACCAAGTTGATGAAGAAATTCTGTTAAAATTTCTTCCATATAGATTTCCATGTCGTGTGGTGAAGTGTACGTTGTAATCGTAATCGGCAAGCCGGAGCGAATTGCCGTTTGTATCTTAAATGAATCTACAGGATATTTTCTTTCTGCCATTTATTCTATCCTACAACTTATCTGAATAAAGAAAAACCGCCCGGATTTTTTGCACCGGCTTTTATCCAGGAAGTTGCTTGCTTTACTGTTGGTTTGTTTTTTAATTCATCGCTTGCATTTATATATTCTGTAAGCCATTGTGCGAATGTGGAATCTTTTTGCATAACTTCGTTTTGTTCGTCTCCGGAAATCAGAAGAACTGAAAGGTTGTCGTTTTCTGCAGATAGAACGGCAATGTTTTCTGCAAAAGTCGCGAATGCAGCTTCTCCGGTTGCAACAAACGGATTGGACGGGTTTTGTACGTAATTTCTTAATCCTGGTGAAACAATCAAATCTTTTGCGCTTGGGTGCGATTTTAGAGCAAAAATCAGACGGCTTTTGTATTTGCGCTGTTTTATTCGGTTTAGGATTTCAATTGCAAGAAATTGAAAAGAAGAAATTAAAGTGTCGCATGCTTCGGCGCAGTTTTCTATTGAAAAATCTTTGAATTGTTCGGAAAAGTATAAAGAATCATAATAAAGAATAAAATCATCTGCGAAGCCGGCTTCAGTTTCTGCTTGAATTACAGCAGAACGCGCAGAAACACCGGAATTGCGGGTCCAGGTTACAGTTTTTACACCGGCAGGAACGTTTTCCGCATTTTCAGCAGAGGACGCAATAACCACAGTGTTTTCTCTTAAGATAAATCCGTCTGCCAAGTCAAAAACAGAAGGAAAATCTTTTCCTGCAATAAAAATATTCTTGCTCATATTAAAATTATATCATATTTACGCACTTTTACGAAATACATCGTTATGATATACTTTTGATTATGAAGCTTTGGATAAAATATCTTTTTGCAGCAATTCTGGGAATTATCTGTGCGTTACTTCTTCCCATAAATAATCCTACTGTAGCAAATGCTATAGATTTTCTTACGGAAATAGTTATACGTTTCGGGCGTTATATGGTGATTCCTGTAATGTTTTCAACTTGTATTATTGCTTTTAACCGTTTGCGGGAAACAAATCTTCTTGTAAAAACAGGACTTTGGACGGCTGGAACGATAGTTGTTTCTTCGTTGATTTTGACATTGGTAGGAATTCTTTCTATCTTAATAGTAAAACTTCCACGTATTCCAATTACAGTTGAAAATGTAATGGATGCAACTTCTCTGAATATCGGAAATCTTTTTAGAGCATTGTTTCCTTATTCTGCAATTGAATCTTTAAATAACGGAACTTTTCTTTTTTCCGCATACTTTTTTGCTCTTTTGATAGGTTGTGCCTCAACTTCTGATCCGGCTGCGTTCCGTCCTGCAACAACATTGGCAGATTCGCTTTCTAAATTGATGTACAACATCGGTGTTATTTTTACGGAATTCCTTGCGTTTGGAATGGTTGCAATTCTTTGCAGCTGGACAATAAAATTCCGCGGAATAATTTCCAGTGGTGTTTATATGCCGATGATTATTATGTTCCTTGTTGATTTTGCTTTAATTGCAGGTGTTATATATCCGCTGATAATCCGCTATCTTTGTCATGATCCGCATCCTTATAGAATTCTTTACGCTTCTGTTTGTTCTATGATTGCTGCGTTTTTTAGCGGAGATTCAAATTTTGTTCTTCTTATAAATATCAGACACGGAAAGGAAAGTTTGGGTATTCGCAGAAGAATAAACGGTGTGGTTCATCCGCTCTTTACAATTTTTGCGCGCGGCGGCTCTGCACTTGTTACAACCGTCGGTTTTATAATGATCTGGCGGTCATATTCTTCATTGAGCATTCCATTTTTAGACATTTTATGGATAACGTTCACTTCTCTTGGGATTTCGTTTGTTCTTGGCGGAATTCCTGCCGGAGGAGCGTTTGTTTCGCTTACAGTTTTGTGCACGCTTTATGGCAAAGGTTTTGAAACAGGATTCCTTTTGCTTAAACCGGCTGCGCCGATAATCTGTTCTTTTGCTGCTATATTTGATGCTCTTACAGCAATTTTTGGAAGTTACATTGTTGCTGTAAAAACAAAACTTATTGAACATCACGGAATAAATCATTTTATTTAAAAATTTAAGGATATAAAAATGAAAACTTCAAAATTTATTATTTCAACATTACGTGAAGCGCCGAATGACGCCGTTATTGCCAGTCACAAACTTATGATGCGTAGCGGAATGCTCCGCAAACTTGGAAACGGACTTTATGCTTATATGCCGATTGGTTTCCGCTCTTTTAAAAAACTTGAACAGATTATCCGCGAAGAGCTTGATAAAGCAGGACTTTTGGAAATGAAGCCGACCGTAATTCAGCCGGGTGATTTGTGGAAAGAATCTGGACGTTGGGATAAAATGCACGATGAAATGCTAAAACCGCAAAACCGACAGGGACAGGATATGGTTGTTTCTCCTACAGCGGAAGAAGCATTTACAGCATTGATTCGCGAAGGTCTTTCTTCTTACAAGCAACTTCCTTTTACTGTTTATCAAATCAATACAAAATATCGTGATGAAATTCGCCCTCGCTATGGAGTTATGCGCGGACGCGAGTTCACAATGATGGACGCATATTCTTTTGATAAAAATCAAGAAGATTTGGATTCGTCATATGATAATGTAGCGGCTGCTTATAGAAAAATTTTCAAGCGACTTGGATTAAAGACGATTTCTGTTCGGGCGGACACAGGAGCGATGGGCGGTTCTGGTTCAGAAGAATTTATGGTAGAAAGCGAAGTTGGTGATGATACACTTTTGCTTTGTCCGAATTGCGATTACGCTGCAAACGTGGAAAAAGCGTCTTGCGCATCGGAAACTGCTCTTGATTCAAACGGAAATCCTCAGAAAAAATCAGATTTGCCGCTTGAAAAAGTTGCTACACCGAACGTTTTTTCTATTGATGATATGGAAAAATTCTTTGCTCAAAAATCAACAACTTTCTTAAAAGCGTTGATTTACAAAGTTTACAATGCTTCTGTTGATTTGTCAGAAAACGAAGTTTATAAAACAGCAAAAACTGTTACGGAAGGTGGACAGACTTATTATCCGGAAACATTCTTCTGTGTTTTAATTCGCGGTGATTTGGATGTAAACGAAGCGAAACTTGCATCTGTTTTAAAAGCAAGCGGCGCGGAACTTGCTGGTGACGAAGATGTCTTAAAATATTCTGGTGCTCCGCACGGATTTGTTGGTCCAATCGGAATTAAAATCCCGATTTTGGCGGATGAGTCAACTTTGACAATGCATGACTGCATCGGTGGTGCTGGTGAAAAAGGTTTCCATGTAAAGCATATTGAACCGGAACGTGATTACAAACCGTTTATGGTAGCGGATGTGCGCACTTGCAAGGCCGGGGACAAGTGCCCTGATTGTGGCGGAACTTTCTACGTGAAAAAAGGAAACGAGCTTGGTCACATTTTTAAGCTTGGAAATAAATACACAAAGTCAATGAATGTAACATATCTTGATCAGAACGCAAAGCCTGTTGTTCCTTTGATGGGTTGCTACGGAATTGGTGTTGACAGAACATTGGCAAGCGTTATAGAAGCGAACAATGACGAAAATGGAATTGTTTGGCCAATGTCAGTTGCTCCTTTCCATGTTGTAATTGTTCCTGTTCGTTACGATGGCGAAATGAAAGAAGTTGCGGACAAACTTTACGAAGAGCTTGAAAGCAAAGGAATTGAAGTTCTGCTTGATGACAGAAATGAACGTCCTGGCGTAAAATTCAAGGATTTCGATTTGATTGGAATTCCTGTAAGAATTGTAGTCGGCGAAAAAAATCTTCCGAATGTGGAAATAAAACTTCGCAAAGAAAGCGAGGCACACTTGGTTCCAAAAGAAAACGCTGCGGCCGAAGCGGAAAGAATTGTCCGAAACGAACTTGAAAACTTGAATTCTTAGCAGTTAGATGGTTTGACAACGCCGAAACCACCGTATATAACGGCAAGGTCATTGCTTTAGGTATCTTCATTGCGACAGGTGGTTGTTGAGTTTGTCGAAATACTCAATGACCGCAGATGTCGCGGATTTTCGCAAGTTGACCTTATATCTGCGTTTATCTGCGCAATTTGCGGGAGTCTTTACTTTATGAAAAAACTTTTTATAACTTTAGCAATTTTATTTTCTTCTGCTTTCTGTGTTTTTGCGCTCCCTGGATTTACTCCGGTTGTCCGCGATATTCCAGGTGAATATGTGTATTATCGCGATTTTTCTTTTGAACGTGAAAGTTACGTAGGATTTTTAACTTATGACGAAAAAACTTATTCTGCGCGTTATTATGCTCCTATACAGGAGAAATCCAGGCTTCCACCAAAAGATATAATGATTTTCTTTACAATCAATCCCGCTTCCAATTATATGGAACTTACCGGCGAAAAAGTTATGAATATTCAGCTTTTAACCGAAGATGATATGCAAATCGTAAATTATCTTCATGATTTGATTTACGAATTCAATTCCCGCAGAATAAAACTCGTGGAAAATAATATTCTTTCCGGAACTCAGGATGAACTTGAGTATTCTGGAAAGATTGCCTCTGATGAAGATTTTGCCCAGTTTGGCGGCTCCGTTCAAATCGAATGGAATACGCTGATTCCGCTTTTTAATCTTGAATCGATTTATAGCGAAAACGACGCAAAAAAAATGCTTTGTGTTACAACAATCGGCCGGATAACTTCTTCCGACGATAAAAGTTTTGAAAATTTCAAAGGTTTTTCTGCGGATTTTAAGGAAAAAAAACATAAGGCAAAAATCAATAAAAAAGCGGAAGATTTTGCAGTTGAATTAAAAAATTGCAGTTTTACAGTTACTTCAGATTGGCAGCGCAATGCGGAAAATATGTTTTCGCTCGGTGGTTTTGCCGTTTTTTTTGAAACCTCTGTTACAGAGAAAAATCCGAATTTTATAAAACGGCAATTTTTGCTCAGTTCTGGGCAAAATTACATAGATTTTGCAAATCTTGAATTTAAAAACAATACTTTTAAAGCAAATTATTATAATTTTGAAACCGGAAATGTTACGACAACATTTAAAAAATTTCTAAAAAACAAAACTGAATCTTCTTTTGAATATTGCTCTCTTTCAGTTTTCAGCGAGATTTATCGAAAAAATAAAAATTATTTTGAAAAAATAGTAGATTCTTTCAAAATTAATTAAATGAACTTCTGGAAAGCGGAGTTCCAATCCACTGGCCTTCGCTTCCAAGGTAGTCTTTCTTTTCGCCTTCGATTAAAAACTGAACGCTTTTTACTGTCGAAAATTCTGTTGAAGTATATACGATTTGCATAAGCTGACCAATGCTTCCTTCAACACCATAAGTGTTAAATTCAAAATTTTCATTAAAATTTAAAGTTGCAATTCCGTTTTTTACGCTTGCTCCAATCAATTTTGAGCCGGCAGGAATTAAACTCATTGAGTTTTTTTCTCCCGGAACCGGACCTGCAAGCAACGCTTTTATTGCATCTGTAAGTGGCGAATCGCTCTTTGGAAGCTGTCGTTTTACAGCGGCGCGATTTATGGAACCATCCGAACCTATTGAAACAAAATATAAGGTTGCTGTTCTTGTGGCGCTTTTTTGCGGACTGCTTGCTGTTTCAGTTTTCTTTTGGTTTTCGATTTCCGCCGTAGCAGATGATTTTGCAGTTTCCTTGCTTTTTTCTGTTGTTTCAGAAGGATCTGACTGGCGCGTTTCTCCGGATGTTTTTTCCGATATGTTCGTTTCTGTTTGTGCAATTTCTTTGGCTTGTGTTTTTGAACTCTGCGGATTATCCTTTTTTGCGCTCTCTGCAAAAGATTTTTCCGTTTCCTTTTCCGCAGAGCCGTCGCCCATTAAATCAATTTCAATATTATCTTGTGCGGAATTTTCAGTTGAACCGGGATGTTTTTCTACAAATTCCGGTGTTGAAACGCCAACCCGCTCAAAAAAGTTGGTTTTCTTTAAATTAGAAACAATATTGTCCTTTTTTACAAAGAACATAATAACAATCAAAATTACAAAAACAAAAAATACAGCAACATAAAGCCCGCTGTTCGGCTTGTTTTCTTTTTTCTGAGCCATACTTTTTTATCGGAAAATTTTAGAATAAATTTAAGGTTGTAAATTAAAGAAAAATAAAAAGGGGCAGAGTTCCGCCCCTAGCCTCAACCGCGTTGCGTTTTCGGCATACCCCTACCCAGCGGGGACACCCCGCAACGCCCCGTTTCTTTTATGCTTTAGCCAAGTATTCGTTTATTCCTGCGGCGGCTTTTCTTCCTTCGCCCATCGCAAGAATTACGGTTGCCGCACCTAAAACGATGTCGCCGCCCGCCCAAACCTTTGCTTTACTGGTTGCCTGTTTTTCATCAACTGAAATATGGCCTTTTGCATCTTGGTTCAAGCCTGGAGTTGTTTTTACCAAAAGCGGATTTGAACCGTTCCCTAGCGCAACAATCATGGCATCGCATTCAATTTCGTGTTCGCTTCCGGCAACTGTAACAGGACTTCTTCTTCCGGATGCGTCCGGTTCTCCAAGTTCGTAGCTTAAAACTTTTACACCGCGAACGTGTCCGTCTTCTGTTCCTAAAACTTCAACCGGATTTTCCAGGAATCTGAAATTAACGCCTTCTTCTTCCGCATGTGCAATTTCTTCAAGGCGGGCAGGCATTTCCTTTCTTGTTCGGCGGTAAACAATATCAACTTGTTCCGCTCCCAGTCTGAATGCCATTCTTGCAGCATCCATTGCAACGTTTCCGGCTCCGCAAACAACAACGTGTTTTGCTTCGTAAATCGGAGTTGCTGCATGCTCTTTGTCGTAGCCTTTCATTAAGTTTGCGCGGGTTAAATATTCATTTGCGCTGAACACGCCAATTAAATTTTCGCCAGGAATATGCATAAATTTCGGAAGTCCGGCGCCGGTTCCGATAAATGCTGCATCAAATCCTTTTTCGCTTAAAAGTTGATCCAAAGTGTCTGTTCTGCCAACTAAAAAGTTAAATTCAAATTTTACGCCGATTTTTTTAAGATTTTCTATTTCGTTCTGAACAATTGATTTTGGAAGTCGGAATTCCGGAATTCCGTACATCATAACGCCGCCGGCTTTGTGGAAAGCTTCAAAAACTGTAACATCGTGACCTGCTCTTGCACAATCTGCTGCAACTGTAAGGCCTGCTGGTCCAGAGCCGATAACTGCAACTTTTTTCCCGGTTTTCGGTGCAATCTGCGGCATTGAAACTTTATTGTTTTCGCGTTCCCAATCGGCAACAAAACGTTCAAGTCGTCCGATGGAAACTGCTTTTTCTGCTGATTTGTAAACCTTTCCTACTGTACACTGACCCTGACACTGCTTTTCCTGAGGACAAACGCGTCCGCAGATTGCAGGCAAAAGTGAAGTTTCCTTGATTTTATCAACTGCGCCCTTAAAATCTTTTTGAGCGATTTTTTCAATGAATTCTGGGATTTTAATTCCAACCGGACATCCTTTAATACAAGGCATATTTTTGCACTGAAGACAACGATTTGCTTCAACAACGGCCTGTGCTTCTGTGTAACCTAAAGCAACTTCCGCCATTTCTCTGGCGCGTGCTTTTGGTTCGCGGCTTGGCATTTCCTGCTGTGGAATTGCCATTCTGTCTTTGTTTGTCAGTGTTTGTAAACTATTGATTTTTGCCAGTTCTTCTTCGGCAATTTTATTTAACTCTTCTACTGTTTTATGTGCCATATTAATTTCCAAATATTTTGGTCATTTCGACAGGCTCAATGACCGAATATAACGCTGATGGTGGTTGAGCAGTGTCGAAACCACAACTTTATTGGCGGTTAAGATATTTGAAACCACCTAGTTCAATCTATTTTACGTCTTCCAGTCTGCATTTATGATAATCTTCCGTTTCGCGTGTTTTAAAAGATTTCATTCGCATCATCATATTGTCCCAGTCAACTTTGTGTGCATCGAATTCAGGACCATCTACGCAAACGAATTTCATTTCGTCGCCAACTGTAACTCGGCAGCCGCCGCACATTCCTGTTCCGTCAATCATAATTGTATTAAGAGAAACCGTAGTAGGAATGTTGTACGGTTTTGTTGTAAGCGCACAGAATTTCATCATAATCGGAGGTCCGATGGCAATAACTTCTGCCGGCGGAGTTTGGCTTTCACACATTTCTTTTAGCGGAACTGTAGAAACGCCTTGTCGTCCTGCGGAACCATCGTCTGTCATAATAATAACTTCGTCCGCAATGGATTTCATTTCGTCAACATAAATAAGCAGATCTTTTGTTCTTGCCGCGATTACAACAATAACTTTGTTTCCAACTGCTTTATGAGCCTGAACAATCGGATAGCAAGGTGCAACACCGAATCCGCCTCCAACAACAACAATAGGACCGTCTTTCTTTTCAATTACAGAAGGATTTCCAAGCGGACCAAGCAAAGCTGCCAGCTCGTCACCAACTTCTTTTTGTGAAAGTTTATAAGTTGTGGCACCAACTGCCTGAAATGCAAGGGCAATCCATCCTTCTTCTGCATTTGCATCTGCAATTGTAAGTGGAATTCTTTCGCCAAAATCTGTATCTACTTGCAAAATAATAAATTGTCCGGCTTTGCGGTTTTTTGCAATTTCCGGTGCTTCAACTTTCATATACCAAGTTGCAGAAGCTTCCGAAAGTTTGCGTTTTTCAAGAATCTTAAACATAGCAATATTTCCTTCTAGTCAAAATACTGACTTTATTCTGATA
>CAYXDA010000074.1:0-9850 GCA_964463615.1 uncultured Treponema sp. | reverse complement strand
CTACAATCCGTGAATAAACTTCAGTTTCTGTGCCGTGAACATTTTTAAGTTCGGCTTCTGTCTGAGAAATTTCTTTTTCAACTTCTTCAAGTGTACGCATGCAGTAATCCTCCCTGATATCCGCTTTGAATTTATCAATCGGCTGATGTGGTGTCAATGAATTTTTGCCGAGAGTTTAAGAATTTCTGATCTTTCTTTTTCCAGCGCATAAAGTTTTTCTTTAAGTTTCTGTTGTTTTTCGGTTTTACATTTTGGACATTCAAAATAAGTTCCGCTCAGGTATCCATGAACTGGACAGACTGAATATACCGGAGAAATTGTCAGGTAGGGAATTTTATAGTTTGTAAAGATTGTCTTTATAAGATTTGCAGTGCTCTTCCAGTCTTTGATCTGTTCGCCTACAAACGTGTGAAAAACTGTTCCGCCCGTGTAGCGGGTCTGCAGGCTTTCCTGGTGGTCAAGCGCTTCAAAAATATCACTTGTAAAATCAATGGGCAGCTGCGTTGAATTTGTGTAATAAGGCTCTTTTTGACCGCTTGTTATTATTTGCGGATATTGCTCTTTATCATGTTTTGCAAGTCTGTAAGATGTGCTTTCCGCAGGAGTTGCTTCAAGATTGAAAAGTTCGCCGGTTTCTTCCTGATAATTTTGAAGCCGTTCTCTCATAAAATCAAGAATTTCTTCTGCAAACTGTTTTCCTTTTGAACTTGTTATGTCAACTTTCAGAAAATTAAGGCAACATTCGTTCATTCCGCAAAGTCCGATTGTATTAAAATGATTTTCAAGTGTTTTCAGATATCGTCTTGTATACGGATAAAGTCCGCTGTCATAAAGTTTTTGGATTACTTTGCGCTTTATGCATAAAGATTGTTTTGCCAAGTCCATAAGATGGCTTAAACGCTTGTAGAATTCATCTTTGTTTTTTGAAAGATAACCTATTTGCGGAAGGTTTATTGTTACAACTCCAAGTGAACCTGTAAATTCGTCTGAGCCGAAAAGTCCGCCGCCTCGTTTTCTAAGTTCTCTTTTGTCAAGTCGCAAGCGGCAGCACATGGAACGTACATCGTTGGGATTCAAGTCGGAATTTATGAAATTCTGAAAGTAGGGTGTTCCATACTGACCTGTCATTTCAAAAAGCATTTTTGCGTTTTCGCTTTCCCAGTCAAAATCTTTTGTTATATTGTAAGTTGGAATAGGGTAGCCGAAACCTCTTCCGTCTGCATCCCCTTCTTTCATAACTTCAAGAAAGTGGCGGTTTATCATGTCCATTTCTTTCTGGCAGTCACCATAGGTGAAATTTTGTTCTTTTCCGCCTACAATCGCTTTTTTATTTTTTAAATCTTCCGGGCAAATCCAGTCAAGAGTGATATTTGTGAACGGCGCTTGGGAACCCCATCTGCTTGGAACGTTAATTCCGAACACATACGACTGCATGCATTGATGGACTTCTTTTTCTGAAAGGTTGTCTTTTTTTACAAATGGCGCAAGATAAGTGTCAAATGAACTGAATGCTTGTGCTCCTGCCCATTCGTTTTGCAGAACACCAAGAAAATTCACCATCTGGTTTACAAGCGTTGAAAGATGGGATGCGGGTTTTGAGGAATTTTTGTCGGAAACACCTCCCAGACCTTCCTGAATAAGCTGGCGGAGCGACCATCCGGCACAGTAGCCGCTGAACATGGAAAGATCGTGTATGTGCAAAGCTGCATGGCGGTGCGCGTCTGCTATTTCTTTTGTGTAAATGTTGTTAAGCCAGTAATTTGCCGTTATTGTTCCTGAATTGTGAAGAATTAATCCTCCGAGTGAAAAGTTTACGTTTGCATTTTCGTGAACCCGCCAGTCGCTTTGCGCAAGGTAGCCGTCCATAGTGCTGTTTATGTCCAGCATAAGGCTGTGAGTGTCTCTCATTGCTTCGTGTCGCGCCCTGTAAATTATGTAGGCTTTCGCAACTTCAACTTCTTTGTTTTCTATAAGAACGGATTCTACGATATCCTGTATTTCTTCTATTGCAGGAATTGAATTTGCGCGGTTTCCGGCCATCTGAATGCGAATCCGCTCTTCAACAAGATCTGTGAGTCTTTCCGCTCTTTCCGGATCGATATGCTTTTCTACAGCCTGAATCGCTTTTCCGATTGCGTTTTCAATTTTTTTTCTGTCGTATTTCGCGATTTCTCCTGAACGTTTTACAACAGATTTTATTACATTTTTAGTTTCCGAATCTGATGCAGAGCCTAAAAAAGCCCGCCATTCAGGAAAAACTGATTGAGCCGGCATGTTTCCTCCCGATAAACGATTTGCCTGTGGAAAGTTATGTGTTATTTTTCGCCTTCCACGGATTTTATTTCATTTATAAATTCGTCAAGGCTTTCAAAATGTTTATATGCAGAGGCGAATCTTATGTATGCGACTTTGTCTATTTCATAAAGGCGGCGGAGAACTATTTCTCCTATTTTTTGTGTTGAAATTTCCCTTGTTGTGCGAGCGCTCATAATCGCTTCATCTTCTATTTCCAGAACAATGTTTTCTATAGTTCCTGTGGCAATGCTTCGCTTTTCAAAAGCTCGTCTTATTCCTTTTTCAAGTTTCTGCCGTTCAAAAGGTTGTCTTGTTCCGTCTTTTTTTATAACCATGAAGGGTTTTTCTTCTATTTTTTCATAAGAAGTAAAACGGTATCCGCAGGCAATGCATTCACGTCGCCTTCTTATGCTTTCTCCGTTAGCCATTGTCCTTGATTCTATAACTTTGTCATCTATGCTTCCGCAGTAAGGACAGCGCATTTTTTCCTCCCGAAAAATTTTATATTACTTATTTTATCAGATTTTTTCGTTTTCTGCTCTTTTTAAATTTTTTTCGTTCAGATTTTACAATATAGGTCTTGTCTTTCTGTATGAATTCAACAGCAAATACGCAGATTATAATGCCAAAACATAATGCCGGAAGCCAATTTCCGAACTTTTTATAGATTGTGTCAGTCTGCTTGTATACAGGAATCTGAACAAGTTCGGCATGCTGTTCAAAAAGAGGCATATCCATGATGATTTTTCCGGACGGATTTATTACAACTGAATAACCTGCATTTGTGGAACGCGCTAAAGTTGTTCTTAATTCGATTGCCCTGAAGTAAGCCATTACAAAATGCTGATATTCAGAAGATTTTGTCATCGACCAGGAATCATCTGTTATGTTCATGAAGAATTCTGAACCGAACTTTGAAAGCGGTGTGCATATATCCGGAAAGGCGTCATCGTAGCAGATCGGCGCGCTGAATGTTACGTAAGGAATCTCCTTTTCAAGGGTTTCTTCATATGATTTTTTTAATGAAATGACATTTGATTCTTCCGGATGTTTTTTTTCCGGAAAGTGGCATGGAATATTGAACATTGTGTATTTGTCGCCGGCAGCCCAACCCGCTGAAATTCCTATGACTTTTTTGAAAAAATCGGCAACCGGCTTTATGTCTGCGAAAGGAACTGCCTCTGCGATTGGTACAAGGTGATTTTTCGGATATGCTCCGCGGAAGTTCCCGTCCGGATCGAAAAGAAGCGCGCCGTTAAAGCGTTTTGATTTTGCGTATTCAGGAATGTAGGAACCGCCTAACAGAAAAGGTACATTCGTTTCTTTTATAAAGTCAATCAGAGGTTTTTCTTTGGGGTGGAACATGTAGTGCGATTTTGCTCCGGGAAATCTGTATTTAAGACAGCCTTCGCTCCATACAACAAGGTCTACATCTATATTTTTTGACTTTGCTTCATCCATCTTTTCCGATGTAAGACGTTCTGAAGTCAGTATAGTTTCGTTGTCTGAAGAGATTTTCCATGGATCCGCGTTCTGCTGCACCATAATTGTATTGACGGTTTTTACCGGATTTCTGGATTTTGTATACTGATAAATTCCGTAGACAAAGGTACATGTGAAAAGCATGAGGATTGTTGCGGTTGAACATATAAAACTGAAAAAAGCGCGCCTTTTTGATTCTTCAGTTGTTCTGCGGTAAAAAATAAGAATGCCTTCTCCGCAGAGGGCCGCAAAACTTGAAAGAAGGAATGTGATTCCGTATGTTCCTGTAATATCAGCAATTTGTGCAAGAATTTTAAAATGGTATATCGTCTGGCATAGTGTTCCCCAAGGATAGCCAAGAAAACCTACGGATTTTACCCATTCATAGTTTACGTAGCAGATTGCGAACCAGAATATTTTTTTTGATGAAAAACTGATTTTGTTTTCAAAAAAAGCAGAGTTTTCGGAGTCTGGTCCGCCGAATTTTGCGAACGGAAGATAGAAAAAAAGACCGCAGATTCCTGCAATCACAGCTGTTCCTGCGGTTGAGGCGCCAAGCGTAAGGGCGGCAAAATCTTTGAAGTAAGAAAGCCAGTAACTTGCAAAAAAATGTACAAGTCCTGCCTGCAGTGCCATGTAAAAAAAAGCTTCTTTATATGATTTTAAGCTTGAATAAACTATATAAAGTGGAATAAGCGCAAGAAAACCGCAAGCCGGAAATCCTAAAAGATACATTTCGTTTGGAATTCCCATGGCAAGAGTTATTGCCGATAAAAAAATACAAAAAACTTGTAAAATGCGCCTCATTGTTTTAATATTATCAATATACAAATAAAAAAACAATATTTATTTAGGAAGGTGATATCAGTTTATATGACGCTATTGAACAATGTGCATAGAGTAGAATACGGAGTGAATCCTGAAGTTGTTGCAACTGCGCCGGGACGTTTTCATCTTATCGGGGAAAATACCTGGTTTTTTAAAGACAAGACGTTGTCTATGGCAGTGGATCTTCCTGTTTACGTTTCTGTTTCAAAAAGAGATGATTCGTATGTTCATTTTTATTTCAAGCAGCTTGATGACAGGAAAAAGTCAAGTATTTCGTCTTTGAAATATAAAAAAGAAGACCGTTGGGCAAATGCTGTAAAAGCTGTGATTTACGGTTTTTCTTCCGGCGGATATGATTTGAGCGGAATGGATGTTACTGTCTACAGCGATATTCTTCCGTCCGCAGGGTTCGGAATTACAACTGCAATAAAAGTTGCCGCCGCAAAAGCGATATGTGCACTTTTCGCGCTAAAATGCGATGATGTGAATCTCTTGCAGGTAATAGAAAGAGGAAACAAACTTTTTCTTCAGCAGGTGAATCATAATGCGGACAATTTTTCGGCTCTTTTTTCAAAAAAAGGAAATTTTGTGGTTACGGATTATTCTAAAAATACTTGGGATCTTGTTCCTTTTGATTTTTCTGACAAGCATATTTTCCTGGTTGATACAAAAGTTCCTCGCTATGAACTGTGGGACAGAGAAACCCTTTACGAACCTCAGAACGCGCTTGTTCTTGGCGACCTTAGGGAATCGAAGTCCAATGTTTTTGGCGGCTGGCAATATATAAACAATGTTACTGATATAAATGAGGAGCTTTCTGTTGTCGGAGAAGATACAAAAAGAAAACTTCTTTGTGTTATGCGCGAACATCAGGATGTCTTGGACGCGGTCGCTGCGTGCAAGAATAATGATTTTATGCATTTTGCGCGGGCTGTTAATCACAGTCATGAAAGTTTGCGCGATTATTTTAATCTTTCCTGCCCGGAAATAGACTGGATTTTAAAGCGCGTTTCCGCTCTTGAACCTAACCTTGAGTTTATCCGCAATCCGGTTACGTGCGGGCGTTTGACAGGAAAAGGATTCGGCCGCTGTCTTTATGTTTTTATTCGGGACCAGGATGTTGAACCTTTTAAGCAGAAACTTTCTGAATATGAAAAAATATTTGGATTTAAGCCGGAATGCTATGAGGTTCATTCAAGCGACGGCGCAAGGATTGTAGAAAACTGATATGACACTTCTTCTTACTAATGATGACGGATTTGATTCAGAAGGTCTTGTTGTTTTAAAAAAAAGACTTCTTAAAGACAATCATACTGTTTATGTAATGGCTCCATCAGAAAACCGTTCTGCTGTTTCTAACGGAATGACATTTTCTTCCCTTGAGTTCGTGCGCATTTCCGATACTGAATGGACTTGCTCCGGAACGCCTGTTGACTGTGTTGTTTCCGCTTTGTCCAGTTCTGTTTTTCCAAAAAAAATAGATGCGGTTGTTTCGGGAATAAATGCCGGTGCGAACATTGGAACTGATGTTGTGTATTCGGGAACTTGCGCGGCGGCGCGGCAGGCTGTTTTGTCCGGAGTTCCCGGTGTTGCGCTTAGCGTTCAGCCGGTTGGGGAAGGACATTACCTTGTTTCCGGTGATGCTGACGAAAATAAATTCATTTACGAACCTATGGCGGATTTTGCGGCAAAAAATCTGAATACGCTTGTTGAACTTTGCCGCATAAAAGTTCCTTCCGCATTTGTGAGCGTGAATGCTCTTGCGCTGCCTGAATACAGAAACGCTGTTTTTTGTCCGCATCTTTCCCACAGAAAGTATAAGGATGTTGTTGAAGTAGTGGAATCTGAAGAAGGCGGAGATTCAAATAAATACAAGTCTGTTTTTTATGGTGAAGTGCCGGTTTCTTCTTCAGAGCCTGATAATGATTTTTATGCTGTTGTCCGCGGAAATGTTGCCGTTTCGCTGATAAATGCGGAACCGAGTTCCTGTGCTGTGGACGGTATTAAGTTTTCGTTATAGAATAATATAGTTTTAGTCAAGGTGGTGGGGACTATGAGCAATACATCTGTTTTATCAGAAGGAATTGAACTTTACAATCAGAAAAAATATTCAGACGCGCTTGCTTTTTTTCTTGCTGTTCCGGAAGATGCCGGAATTGAAAGCAATGAAATCGCTTATTATCTTGGGCTTTGCTATGCAAAACTTAAACGCTATGAAGACGCTCTTTTATATCTTGAACAGGTTGTTACGGGCGGTTCACAGCTGGAAAGAATACTCCAGTGCCGATTTCTTCTTGCTGTTATTTATACAAAAAGCGGTAGAAAGCGCTTGGCTTCTTTTGAACTTGGAAAACTTTTGGAAAGTGATTATAAGCCTGCTTCCGTTTATGCATCAATGGCTTTTATTGCATGGGAACAGCATGAAATTGATATAGCTTTGTCTTACTATGAAAAATCTCTTGAAATTGATGAGAACAATGTGACTTCACTTAACGGGTTGGGCTATGTTCTTGCTACAGAAAACAAAGATTTAACAAAAGCGCTTTCCTGCTGCAAAAAAGCGGTTGAACTTTCGCCTGAATCGCCGGCTTGTCTGGATTCACTCGGATATGTTTATTATAAATTGGGCCTTTTTAAAGATGCGCAGAAATATCTTGAGAAAGCGGAACATTTTGACAGTCAGAATGAAATAATTGCAGAGCATATTCGCGAAGTTAAGCAGGCGGAGGACACAAAATGAAGAAACTGAAACTTTTTTTTGCCGCAGGAATTTTTTCGCTGTTTTCAGTTGCTTTTTCCCAGACGGAAACTGCCGGACTCTATAACGGAAAAATGCGGACTGCCGATGAAGGTTTTGCGGCTCAGGAATTCAGACGAGGTGTTCAGGCTTATTACCGCGGAAGTTATAACGATGCTGTCATGCAGTTTGAAAAAGCCTTGGGATATATGCCGGATGATTCTCTTATTTTGGATTGGCTTGGAAAAGCCTATTACAGTTCGGGATTTGAAGGAACTGCGGTTCAAAATTGGCAGCGTGCGGTAAATAACGGTTACGGAGGACTTCTTCTTCAGAATAAGATAGAAGTTATTCAGGAAAGAAGAGTAACTTACGAACATTCTGATATAAATTCAAAATATACGGAAGCAGGGGATTTTCCAGGAATTTTTAACGGAAATCTTGTGTTCAGCGGTCCTGTTTCTGCCGCTCCGAATAACGATGGAACTGTGTGGATTTTAGCTTACGGGTCAAATGAACTTGTTCAAATCAATATGAACGGAAGTGTTGTTTCAAGAATTTCCGGTCCGTTGAACGGTTTTGACCGTCCTATGGATCTTGTTCGCCTTAGCGACGGAAATCTTCTTGTTGTGGAAAGCGCCGGCGACAGACTTGCTCTTCTTGGTAAAAACGGAAAATTTATAAAATATATAGGACAAAAGGGGCGCGGTATAGGTGAACTTGTAGGTCCACAGTTTGCTGCGCAGGATACAAGAAAAAATATTTATGTTTCTGATTATGGAAACCGCCGCATTTCTGTTTTTGACAAGGATGGAAATGGTATTTTTTCTTTTGGTAAGCCTCAAAATGATTTTGCGGGGCTAAAAGGTCCTACCGGAATTGCTGTTATTAATGAAAATGTGTATGTTGCGGACAATATTTCCGGGGCGATTTACGAATTCGACCTTGCGGGAAATTTCAGAAGAAATCTTGTTGAAGAAAAGACTTTTGAACACCCGGAATCATTGAAAGTATGGAATGATTATCTTGTTGTGTGCGATTCGAACAGGGCGTTTTCCGTTGATATTCAGACAGGTGCTGTTTTTGAAAATATAAATGCCGGAAATGCTCCTGCCCGTATAACTTGTGCGGTTCCGGATGTAAACGGAAATATTATTGTTACGGATGTTGTTTCCAACGAAGTTTATGTGATGGCAAAAATGAAGGAACTGGTCGGCGGACTTTTTGTTCAGATTGAAAAAATTGATTCTTCACGTTTTCCTGATGTTACTGTTGATATAAGAGTTGAAAGTCGTCATAGAAATCCTGTTGTAGGACTTAATGAAAATAATTTTTATATTACGGAGCAAAGCAGGCCTGTTTCAAAATTGAAATTTTTAGGTGCTTCTTCATATTCTGACATAGCAGATATTACTCTGCTTATAGACAGAAGTTCATATACAAAACCGTATTCCGAACAAGTTGATTTGGTTGTAAGAGAAATTGCTGAATCAATGGAAAACAAAGGAACTTTGCGCATTGTTTCTGCCGGAAAAATTCCTCTTGTAGAATACAGCGGACGTCCGGAAGGAGCGGTTCAGTTCAGTTCTTCCGCGCTTAAAACAGATTTTTCCGAAGATGTGCCGTTGGATCTTGCTTTGCGGCTTGCTGCGAATGACCTTATAAATGCGGAACGAAAGCGCGCGGTTATTATTATTTCTGCCGGAAAAACAACATTGAACGCTTTTTCAAAATATAGTCTTGCAGAAACATCCGCTTATCTTAATAACAATCATATTGCGGTTGCTTCTGTAGTTTTATCTCAGAATGCATCTGATGAAGAACTTGATTATATAGTTTCAAACACTCCAGGTAAGGAATATTATATTTTTCAGCCGGAAGGTCTTTCCGGGGTTGTTCAGGAAATCATAGACGAGCCTAACGGTCTTTACACATTTTCTTTCACTTCTGCGCTTGCCACAAATTTCGGTGAAAAATATTTACCTTTAGAAGTTGAATCGTATCTTTTTAACAGAAGCGGACGGGACGAAAGCGGTTATTTTGCGCCGCTCCAGTAATATTAAGTTTTTTTTGTTAAAAGCCGCGCTTTTTGAATTTTTATTTCAGGATGCTTTGAAGACATATTAAGAATTGCGTTTTCAACAGCGGCTTTTTTCTTTTCTCCGAAGTCAAAAAGAACTTCCTGTTTTGGAGTGTTTTCATCAAAAATATTTTCAAGTCCAACTCCAAGAAGTCTGATTCCTCTGTCGTGTTCATATTTTTTTTCAAAAAGACTTTTTATTTTTTCAAAAAAATCTTCTGTGGAAGCAATGTAATCTTCAAAAGTCTGCTGAACGGAAGTTGTTGAAAAATCATCATATCTGATTTTCAGGTAAACAGTTTTGCTGTACGATTTCTGTTTCAACAGTCTGAACATAACGCTGTAGCAAAGTTCCATTAAAACCGTTTCCGCAAGATAAACGTCTGTTATATCAACCGGAAAAGTCGTTTCGTTGCTTATTGAATGTG
>CAYXDA010000073.1:0-9875 GCA_964463615.1 uncultured Treponema sp. | reverse complement strand
GTATACTTTTATGGGAGGAAGGACAATATCTTTTATAAGCGCTTCGTCAACGTGTTCCCAGCGTTCTTTTGCTACAGAACGTTTTGGGAAAAACTGGTTGTCAAAGTCTTTGTAGCGGCCTTCGCTTCCTACTATTTTATTTATAGGAATAACTTGCATTCCAATGTATGATTCAGATTCGGGTTTTATTACTTTTCTTACAGTATTCAAGGAAATCATAGCGGCTTCCTCCGGTGCAAGAAAATGTTGAATTTCATTGAACAGAGCCTTGTTTCTGGCCCGTGCAAAATCGGTTTCTGCTTCTGCTAACATTTTTCAGTATCTCCAGATTTGTCTGTATTGAAATTTACTATATAATGCGCGAATGCATTTATTATTGTTGTGTCTTCATATTTGGAAACTCTTTCTTCTCTGTTGTCGTAAAGATGGATGTGTCCATGTATCATGAATTCCGGTTTGAAAATTTTCAGAAATTTATTGAACGTCTTGAATCCTCTGTGGCAAGGATCATCGTGATCGTGTATGTGGTAAGGAGTTGCGTGTGTAAGAAAAATGTCCATGTAACGTCCGTAAAGGATTTTGTTCAGGATAAGACGCGGGACAAGCGCTAGAAGATGGAAAAACATTTCTGTGTCCGTGTATTGGCAAAGTCCGTTGTTGTAACGTATTGACCCGGAAATGCCGGTAAGGAGGAGAGGGGTTGACTTTCCTTTTTTGTTTATTATTTTAAAATTTTTTATTGCAAGATTTTTGAATCCCGCATAATTAGCGCCGTGATGATGATCGTCTTTCAGCGATTCAAAATAGACTTCCATGGATGTTGTTGACTGTGCTGACGTATCCGCTCCTGGAGTGGCGGACATATTTCCGTGATAGTATTTGAATTCCTTTAGGTCATGGTTTCCGAAAACAAAGTAGGTAGGTTTGTTGAATACAGAAACGATAAAATCAACATAATCCATCGGAAGATCGCCGGCGCATAAAATCAAATCCACGTCCGGAAAATTTTTTTGAGCATTCTGATTATAAATAAGCGGATCAATCTGATCAGAAACGCAAAGAATTTTCATTTCTGTTTACCAGCCTTCGCCGCTTTTTCCAAGAGCGTTTGCAGTTTGTTTTTTTCAATAAGCTCTACAGGCCGGTTTTCCGCAAACGCAATTGCTGTGCGTGTGAAACCTGAACTTGCAAAAATGTAAGTTTTTGTACAGTTTGAAGATTTTGCAAAATCCAGCGCTTCTCTTACGGCTGAATCTTCAATAGGTTCGATTTCGCGGTAGAATCTCATAAGAAATGTCTGTTTTCTTACATTCATCCAGTCGCCTTCTTTTGCTTCCGTTGCAAGAAGCTGCGCTCCGAATTTTTTGCTGTCCGCCGAAACCGCGCTGAGTCCAAGCGATTTTAAAATCATATTTTTACATATTTCAATCAATTCCTGGTCGGAGCAGGTAAGATAATCTTTCAGACTGTCGTTTGCCTGAAGGTCTTTGTATTCGGAAAGTTTTGCGCCTACATCGCGGAATGAGCGGTTTACATTGAAAATTGCTTCCCATTGTTCAATTGCCTTGTCGATTTTTCTGTTTTTTTCATAGCAGGCCGCTAAAAAGTAACGGGCGTAAAGAGTGTCATTCTTTGAATCTGTTTTATCCAGTTCTATTGCTCTCTGCAGGTCAATCTGTGCATTGTCAAGCCGGTTTGCCATCATATAGCAGGTTGCCCGTTCGATAAGCGCTTTCTGTTTGTATTCGTTGTCGCGCTGCGCTTTGTCAAACGCTTTTACAGCGCCGGCTATATCTTTTGCTTCCTTTAATAGTTTTCCAAGATAATAATAGCATGAATATTCTTCCGGATTCATATGGATTGCGTAATCAAGTTCTTTTTTTGCTTCTGAAAGCTGCTTTGATTGGAAAAGAATATATCCCAGCGAGGCGTGTGCCTTTGCATTTTTCGGATCCAGTTTTATGCATTTTTTGTAAGATGCAAGTGCAAGGTCTTTGCGGTTTGTTTTTTCATAAAGTTTTCCGGCGTTGAAGTAGTTTGAAGCGTCTTCCGGACTGAGTTTTGTAAGAAGAATATATTCCCGCAGCGCCTCGGCTGTCTGGTTGTATTTTGATAAAAGAGCCGCAAATTCTTTTCTGAACGGTATTTCCGGCAGTGAAGAGTTGAAGAGGGCGTGTTCGCTCACATTCTTGAATTCCATAAGAGCAAGTTCATCACGCTTGTCTGCAAGGTAGGCTTTTCCGAGATAGTAATGCACTGCATAATTCTGCGGATCTTTTGAAACTATTTGCTTTGCAAGTTTTGCAGCAGCCTGATTTTTTCCTTGCTTAAGAAGTTTTTTTACGCCTTCAAGTTTTTTAGGCATAGCAACAAGTCTTATAACAAGCGCAAGCAGTCCAGCAATAATAATTAAAATGGCAACGGAAAGCGCAATAGTCATATTCAATAGAACTCCAGTAAATAATCAGTTTTTTATTATAGCCTAAATTTGACAATGGTGCAAAGAGTTTAAATTTATGTGCTTATATGTTAATATATAGAAGATGAAAAAAAATATTTTTTTTGCGGGACTTTTATTTTTTTGTTCTTGCTCCTCATTGATTTTTGCAGAGTCCGAAGGGGAAAAATTATTTAAAACTAATAATCCCGGTGCGGCGGTTCCTCTTTTGGAAAATGACATTTCAAGCGGAAATATTTCCGCAGATACTTATAATTTTCTTGGGCTCGCTTATTTTCAGCTTGGACAGTACAGCAAATCAATAGATGCTTTTGAACGCGGAATTAAAAACAGCTCTTCCGATAAAAAACTTCTTTTATTTAATGCGGGAAATGTTGCATATTCTTCAGGTGATTACGCAAAGGCGGAAAGCTGCTATTCTTTGGCGCTTTCTGCAGATCCTGGATTTTACGGCGCTCTTTTGAACAGAGCGAATTCCCGTCTTATGATGAAAAAGTATCCGGATTGCCTTGTTGATTACAAACGCTTTGTTGCTGAACAGCCTGATGATCCGCAGACTCCTGAAATTTACAGGCTTATTGCATATCTTGAACAGGAAATTCAACGGCAGGAAGAAGAGGCGGTCCGGCTTGCCGAAGAGCAGAAACGGCTTGAAGAAGAAAACAGGCGGCTTCAGGAAGAAATGGCACGGCAAAAAGCAGAGCGGGACGCATTGGAAGCGCAGCGCAAAGCGGAAGAAGCTGAACGCAGGCGGAAACTTCTTGAGGAAGTTGCAAATTCCTTGCAGCAGACAGATACGACAAATATGACTGCCGGAGCAGAAGATGTTCTTGATTATGACTATGAAAGCGAACTTGAATAAAAAAGGTTGGAGAATATGAACAGTTTTAACGATTTTAACAGTTTTGGATCAAAAGGAATTTTTTCAAAACTTACAAAAAAACAGAAAATTGCAATTTGCAGCGGAATTATCGTTGTGATTTTGGCGGTGGTTTTGCTTTGTGCTCGCGGATGTTCAGGAGCAAGTTCAAGAGCCAAGCAGGTTCAGCTTGCAAATTTTTATTATGAAAGCGGTGAATATGACAGGGCTTTGGATGCGCTCCAAAAACTTTTTCTTAAGAATCCCGATGATAAGGAAATCCGCGCTCTTATGCAGAAAATAATTGCAGAAAAAGGTGATGACGGAGCCGGTTCCGGAAGCAATATAACTCAGAATTATTATAATAATTCTTCTTCGGGGCAGGATGAAAAAAATCAGAAACTTATTGAAGAAATTGCGCGGCAGAATGCGGAAACTGCACGGCAGAATGCTGAAAGCGCGCGGCAGCAGAAGGAAATGACCGAACTGTTGCGTCAGCAGCAGCAAGCGGATAAGGAGCGCCGTGCACAATTAAAAGCTCAGGAAGAAGAGGAAAAAGCGATTGCAAAAGCTGCGGAAGAACAGCGCAAAAAAGAAGAAGCAGCGCGAAAAGCCGCAGAGGAAGAACTTGCAAGGAAAAATGCTAAATTAAAAGCGGAGATTGCTTCTGTAAATGATTCTGTTCAGCAGGGAAAATCCGCACTGAACCGCGGAAGTATAGATGAGGCTATTAGAAATTTTGCGGAAGCACAGGAAAAACTTCCTGTTTCAAGCGGTGAACCTGGTTTTTCGGCTAGTAAAGATTCGGAAATGGCCGGTGCGCTTTATGATGCTTCTCTGAATGCTGCAAATCCCGATGATAAGAAGAAGTTGCAGGATGCGGCAGTTGATTATGCTTCAAAAGCAGTTGCCCTTGATCCGAAAAACGCAGAAAGTCAGTATATTCTTGGAATGGATGCGTTTGACAAGAAAAATTATCAGAAAGCGCTTGATCATCTTGTGAGCGCAACGGATAACGATACGAAGGGAAATTATCTTTATTGGTACAATCTCGGCAGAGTTCAATATATGATGAAAAAATATTCCGGAGCAAAATCATCATTTTCAAAAGCATGTCAGCTCAACGGAAATTTTGCTCCGGCACGCTATAATCTTGGACTTACAAACAATAAACTTAACGATTCCAGATCTGCTCTGGCAGAGTTCAGAAAAGCGCATGATATTGATTCCCGCCATGAACGTTCTTATCTGGAAGAAGGAAGAATTCTTGCGTCTCAAAAAGATTATGCGGGCGCAATAAATGCTTATCAGAATGTAATACGCATTAACAGTACGAACAGAGCTGCTTTGAATGAGTTGGGCTCTGTTTATTACCAGTCTGGAAAATATTCCGAAGCGGAAGATACTTTTAAGCAGTCTCTTGCAATGCTTCCTGCTGGAACTGACGATTCAATGACGTATTACAATCTTTCTACAGTTCTTTTTGAGGAAGATAAAGTTGCAGATGCTCTTTTATATGCAAAGAAAGCGTATGATTCCTGCGGTCAGATAAAAAATACTGCAAACCGCGCCAATGTCATCTACAATTATGCGCTTATGAGCGAAAAATCCGGAAATGCGGATACTGCAATTCAAAAATATGCGGAAGTTCTTCAATATAATCCTAATCATTTGAAGACACAGATTAATCTTGGCGTAATGTATATGAATATGAATCCGCCGGATACAGAAACTGCGCTTCAACTTTTTGCAAAGGCTTATTCACAAGATAAAAACAACTTTGAAGTCAATAATAATTTGGGAAGCGCATATCTTTCTCTTGAAGATTATGAAAATGCGGTTAAATATTTTCAGAACGCTTTGAAAATCCAGCCGAAGAATAATGAAGTCCGCTACAATCTTGGTCAGGCGTTCGCTTCTTCAAAACAGTTTGACAATGCAAAGACTACTTATGTGCAAGTTTTGCAGCAGGATGCAAACAATTTGGATGCTTATATTGAATTGGCAAAAGTCTGCATGGCTTTGAGTGATAATGAAAGCGCAGAAAAATATCTTACTGTTGTACAAATAAAAAATCCGTCTTATAAAAAGACGGAAGTTGATTCTCTTCTTGCTTCAATAAAAGGCTGAAAAGTTTGCTATTCTGTCCGCCGTACAAGGCGGAACAGGTTTTCTCTTGTTATTGTTGTGTAGCAAGGACGGCCGTGCGGACAATGCGGATCATCAAGCTCAAGCGCTCCGCGCGTAATTTTTTCTGCTGCCGCTTCTTCCAAAATGGTTCCGTCTTTTACTGCGGCTTTGCATGCCGTGCTTGCGGCAATGGAATAAATCAAATCCTTGGGTTTTGCCTTTATGTCAAGCAAGGAATGGTAAAGATCTTCTTCTGTTCCTTTCCAACGTTCCTGAAGAGTTGTGAATTCCCAGCGTCCGTTTCCTTTGTTTTCGCATGTGAAACCTGTTTTTTTCAGTTCTTCTTTTATGCTTTCAAGGTAGTCGTCGTCTGTTTTTGAAATCGTTTCAATTACGTAAGGGATTAAAAGCGTTTGACTTTTGCATGGATTTTCCATTATTTTGTCAAAAATCATACGTTCGTGTGCCGCATGTTTGTCTATTATATAAAGCGTATTATTTTTTTCTGCAATAAGAAATGTGCCTAGAGCGCTTCCTATAAAATGGAATTCGTTGTTTTGCGAAGTTTCCGTATTTTCTGCAGTTATATTTTTTGCGTTGTTTTCTGCTTTTTTTTCAGTTGTTCCGCTCGTTACGTTGGAATTCCGCTTGTCAAAATCATTATTTTCTTCATTCTGTTGAATAGTTTTGCCTTGATATGCGGAAATTGCCTTGTCAACAAATTCTTTTGCTTCTTGGATTTGTTTTTGTCTTTCAATAAGTTGCGGGGCTTCCTGGCTGTTTTTTTCAGTTTTTTGTTCAGGTAAAGCGAATAAATCGTTTTTTTCATAGCTTGCTTGTTTTGAAGCATACGCTTTCCAGGAATTAAGCGGAGTTTCTTTTTTCATCATACTGAAAATACTGGAAGTTCCTCCGAAAAATTTTGAGCGGAGGCCGCTTCCTGTATAAATATTTTGCGATGTTTTTTCTTCTACCGTTCTAAGCGCTTCTTCCGCAAGATTTTCCGGTTCAAAAAGAGTTTCTTTTTCTGTATTTTCAGTTTGTTTTTGAGCTGAAATCTGCGATTTCATTGTTCGGTTTGTGTAATCGCTGAAAAATTTTCTTACGGTTGTGCTTATTCCGTGATGGATGCTTGAAATGTCTTTAAAGCGCGCTTCTTTTTTTGCAGGATGAATATTAAAATCGATTAAGGCCGGATTTACTTGTAAAAATGCTGCTGCTACAGGAAAAGTTCCATTCGGAAAATATCCTTGTCCTCCATATTCAATTGCCTGGACAAGCGAGTATTCTTGAATGCGCCGACCGTTTGCGAATATATAAATATCTTTTTTATTGTTTCTGTAAACTCCGGGTTCTCCGATCACAATTTTAAAAGACCAGTCCGGTTCACTTCCGCCCGAAGAACCTTGTATTACACTGAAAAGAGATACGCCTTCCCTGAAGTCCATGGAGCGCACAAACCGCTCCTGTAAAGATTGTCCTTTTGGCAAATCAAGCTTTATTTCGCCGTCCTGAATGAATCTGAATGAAATATTTGTATTCGGAAGTGATTTTTCAATAAACGTATTTTTGCACATAAGACTTTCTGAAGCGGGACGTTTCAAAAATTGTCTTCTTGCAGGAAAGTTTTCAAAAAGTCCTTCCGATTGTACTATAGTTCCATCTAAAGGAGTTGTGCTTTCAATTATATGGTCTTCTATAATTGAAGCGCGCATTTTATATCCGCCGGAGATTATGGAAAGTCTTGAAACTGCCGCAATGGAAGAGAGCGCTTCTCCGCGGAATCCAAGCGTTGTCAGGTTCAGCAAGTCTGTTTCCGTTGAAATTTTGCTTGTCGCATGTGGTCTTGCGCAGTGTTCAAGATCATCTTTTGTCATTCCGGAACCGTTGTCTACAATGCGGATTTTTTCAATTCCGCCGCTTTCTATTTCAACGATTATGTTGTCTGCTCCGGAATCGATTGCGTTGTCCATAAGTTCTCTGATTATTGCATTCGGCCGGTCAATGACTTCGCCGGCTGCAATTTTTCGCGCTACTTCCGGATTTAGTGTTCTTACAGGATTTTCTTTGCTCATCGTACGCCTTTTTTTTCAGAAGTTACTGTCTGGTTCCTCTTTCCGGTTCTCCGGAACTTCCTTCGATGCCGATTCCGGAAAACAAATCCATTTGCGGAGGAATATTTTTGTCAGGATCCGGCTGATTCATTAATATTTGAATTTTTCCTTCGATTCTGTCAATTTCTTTTTCCATTCCGCGGGCCAGTTTGATTCCTTCTTCAAAGTCTTTGAGCGCATCTTCCAGCGAAATGTCGCTTTTTTTTATATCCTGCGCAAGAAATTCAAGTTTTGCAAGGTTTTCTTCAAAGTTTGCCATATTGTTTTCCTCGTTTGTTTTTTTATTTTTCTTATTCAATATTTTGAACAGAAGCGGTTATTTTTCCTTTTGAAGGAATGATTTCTATTAAATCTCCATTTTTTGTATCAGCTGCGCTCCGGATGATTTTTCCGGTTTGTTTGTCGCGCACCATGGAATATCCGCGGTTTAAAATCGTTTGCGGACTTGCATTTTCAAGAACCGTAACACAGTTGTCTATCCGTTGTCTTGAATCGCGCAGTTTTTGCGTAATATTTTGAAAAATATCGTCTTTCGCGTTGTCAAATCTTGCAAGTAGCGGCTGTTCGATTGTTCTTACCTGAAGTTCAAGATTTTGCGGATTAAAACTTTTTATAATCAGTCTTATCCGTTCAGTTTTATCCCTTATAGAATCGTAAAGCTGTTTTGAATTCTGTTGTATAAACTGAATGATTGAAGATAGTTCCGGAACAACAATTTCTGCCGCTGCGGATGGAGTTGGTGCGCGGACGTCGGAAGCAAAATCTATCAAAGCCCAGTCGATTTCATGTCCAACAGCAGAAACAACTGGAATTTCACTTTCTGCAACAGCGCGTACAACAGACTCTTCGCTGAAAGGCAACAAATCTTCAAGAGAGCCGCCGCCACGTCCGACTATAAGAACATCGCAAAGTTTTGCTCTGTTCGCCGTATTTATTTGTCTGGCAATTGTTTCTGCGGCATCTGCGCCCTGTACAACGGCCGGAAGAACAATAACGGAAACGCATTTGTTTCGTCTTTTTGTAATTTGAAGAATATCTCGCAATGCGGCTCCCGTTGGACTTGTAACAATTCCGATTGTTTTTGGACATACAGGAAGAGCTTTTTTATTTTTTGAATCGAAAAGTCCTTCTGCATTAAGTTTGCGTTTCCGCTCTTCAAGCATTTTCAAAATTGCGCCTTCACCCGCAACTGTCATTTTTGTAATATTTATCTGATATTTTCCCTGTGCTCCGTAAACAGTTAATTTTCCTGTGCATTGAACTTTCATTCCGTCTTGAACTTTGAAGTCAAGATAATTTGCATATCCACGGAACATAACCGCGCTTATCTGGTTGGTTGTATCTTTCAGCGTAAAATAAAGATGTCCTGTTGAATTTGGTCTGTAATTTGAAATTTCGCCTTCAATCGTAATTTGCGGAAAAGTTCCTTCAAGCATTTCTTTTATAAAACTGTTGATCTCTGTTACTGAAAAAACTTTGTCTGGCGGAAAAAGAGTTGAATTCATATTCTGATTTTATAGATTAATGTGGAGTTTTTCAATAAATTTATTATAAGAATGTGTTTTCCAGCCGATAAGAAAACGATGAAAACTCTTGTAATTTTATTTGCTGATTGTAAATCTCTTCATATTTTTGATAAAGCATTCGGTTCTGCTTCTGCTTTTGAGCGGAGTTTGCTTTGGGCTGAAAAAGTTTGTGAGCTGAGTGAGTCGGGTAAAGGTTCTGAAATAGCGGTTTTTGCTTTTGATAAAAATTTTCAGGAATGTAAAAAAGAAATTTCTGCCTTGAATGTGAATGCTGAAGTTTTTTCGCGGGAAAATTGGTGTGTTTCTGAACTTTTTGAATTTTTTGCGGAACTTTCAAGGCGGAAGAGTGCGGATTCAATTCTTTTTGCTTGGGCGGACTGTCCTTTCTTGAATGTTGACATTACAAAAAATATTTTATCCACGCATAAAAATTGCCGTGCTGAATACACTTTTGCAGACGGATATCCTGATGGTTTGTGCCCGGAACTTCTTGACTCCGGTGCGGCGGCTATTCTTGCTGGACTTTGTAAAAAAAATGAAACTCGGGAAGATAGTAAAGAAATTTCAAGAACGAGTATTTTTGATTCAATAAAAAAAGATATTAATTCTTTTGAAGTTGAAACTGTTATTGCGGATGAGGATGAAAGTCTTTTGCGCATTCATTTCAATTGCGGAACAAAATGTGATTTTCTTTCCTGCAAAGCGATGTTTGCCTGTGGTGTTGACGGAAAAAACGCTGACCAAATTTCAAAAGAGGCTTCTGAAAATCTTAAAGTTTTAAAAACAGT
>CAYXDA010000072.1:0-9959 GCA_964463615.1 uncultured Treponema sp. | reverse complement strand
GAAATTTCAGTGTATTTTGCATCGCTAGAACTAGAATCAAGCGTGATAATAGGAGCTGCAAGCTCAGTATTTACAAATGTTACAGAAACAGTTTTTGATTTTACAGAATAGTTGGCATCTGCACTATTACTAACTACTACATAATACTGTCCGTCTTCTGTAGGTGTATAAGAAGCACTTGTTGCACCATAAATTTCTTCACCATTTTTATACCATTGGTAAGTTACAGAACCAGATTCAATTGTTGCAACAACAGTCAAAGGGGCTGCTGCTGTTCCTTTGTCATATGAAACATCCACCGGCTGTGTTGTAATTTCAGGAATAGGAAGCACTTCTACAGAATCACCTACAATAACCTTAAATGGTAATTGAGTTCCATCAATAACAATTGTATTTTCGTCTGTTCCGTAGTAAAGCGTGTATTCGCAAGTTTTTGTTTCTTCAACACCTGTAAGTTCAACATCCCAACGCTTTCGTCTTTCGTTTAAATTAATCGTAAACAGAATATCTTCTTCATCTGTTGTTTTATTATCTATAGCAATAACAAGATCATCTTTGTAATAGTCAAAAACATCGGGTTCTGCTAAAAGTTTTAATATTGGATTTGAATCATTATATTTGTAAGAGTCTTCTTTTAGTTCAATAACAAGTTCTGGTGGAGCCGGTTCAGGTTCGCTCCCCCCCCCACTAGAATCAGAAGAGCATGCCACAAAAGATACCAACGCAAAAATTAATACCATTGGTATTAAAAATACTTTTTTCATTTTTTTCCTCCTAAAGAAAAAAACACTTTTATTAATTTTGCAGACTTTGACCCTTTTCCCCTAAATCAAAATCTACATAAAAATTTGCTGCACAAAAATTTGCTAGATAAAAGAAAAGACTAATGAAGATAACACTTTTTATATTAAATATAAGTGTAAGACCACTTTAAAAATATGTCAAAAAAAATTATTGATTAAAAGACATATTTTCTATTCTTCCACTTACCCAATCAGTAAGAAGAACAATTTCGCTTTTATAATCTGTTCTTTTTTCATAACCATCAGGCGCCTTAAAAGTTTGCTGCCCCAATTCGTTCCAACGCTTAAAATTAAGCTTACTATCATCAGCAAGGTTGCTCTTCAAAACGGAAAATCCGCTGTTTTCTTCTGTGCTAAAAAACGTTTGTACATCTTCTTTCTTGCTATTCCAGCGTTCAACAACGGCTTTCTTAAAATCTTTGCTTTCAAAAAGCCGCAAAATCCAGTTTTTAACCTGCGAATTTTCAGCGGGTACAAGTTCTGCAATACTTACTGTATTTTTGCCGTCAATCGTAATGTTCTTAAAAGTCCATTCAGCAGTTGTTTTTAACCCCTCAGTACTTTCACCATCATTGATGTTTCCAAATCCCAAGTCAAAATCCCAAAGAGGCCCAAAATAAAATTTACCGCCGGAACCGGATTTTATATTTTCTGTGTTTTGTTCAGGTTTGTAATACATATAACAGCTTGAATACATATTGGAATCCGTATTTTTCGCAAGTTCACTTACCAAAATCCAATCTATAAGAGAATTTTTATCCAGATAATTTTCCCAATAATTCTTGGAAGACGAATTTGCAAAATCGTCTGAATAAAGTGCATCTTCAACTGTTTTTATCTTTTGCTTGATTTTATTTTTTAGGTTTTCTGAAACATCTTTATCAAAATCTTCGGAATCTGGCTCTTTTAGCGACCAGACCAAACCTTTTTGCGTAACAAGATTAAAACTTTCATCGGCGCGCGCATTTGCTTCCAGAAGATAGCCGTATTTTTCAAATTCTTCAGCATTTTTGCACTTTTCAAGATTCGGAACATTTACACGGTTTTCCGCAATTTTATTTGTTTCCGTTGCGTTGTAAACACCTTGGTAAACGCCGTTTATAAAAAGATTTACAGGAATTGCCGCGGGCGTCCACTCCAGGTTTGTAAAAATTTTACTGCCAAGTTCGTAGGCAACGCAATTTCTAAGCAAAGTTTTATCAAAATAATTTGCAACGAGAGCAAAAGATTTTCCGCTTTCCATTCCCAAAAAAGTCTGCCCATCTTTAAATTTAATCGTATAAGACTTTTTCGGCGAACTTGTCCAGCTTGAATTTCCGCGACCTTTTACTGTAAGCTTTGCGGAATCAAATTCATTTTCACAATTTTTTACACTGCAAGTTGCATCCAACTTTTTTTTATTTTTAAAGTTTTCAAAGTTTTTTTTATTTTCCAAATCAAAATCAAGTTCCACAACCGGTAACTTTGCGGAAGAAGCAATAACAGAACAACGGTTGCTTTCCGTTCCATTTTTATTAACTGCAAAAAAATCGAATTCCAAAGGCATTGCAAAAGCGGAATCTTTTACAACACAGGAGCAATATTTTGAATAGCGCGGAGTTTTATCAACACTATCCACAGCGGTATCCGTTATGTCTTCGTATGCAGTTACAAATTTTATTTTTTCCAAATCAAGTTTTTTTCCATGGCAATAAACCGCCAAAGTTGAATAATCTTCCGGAAAGTTTTTTAGCGCCCAACTTAAATGAACTTTTTTTTCGTAAATTATAGCTGTAGCATTATCAAATTCAACCTTAAAATTCTGCGGAACAAGTTCAAATGATTTTGAAATTTCTGTATCATCATCAAATGTCGCGTGGAAATTCACTTTGTATTCTTTTCCGTTTTCCAAACTTTGAATCAAACAACCGCTTTCAGGTGAATATTCCTGTGATTTGCTATTGTAAGTTTTATCAAATGCTATTTTTTCTTTTGAATTTTTAAATTCATACGTAATTCTTATGCTTTCAAACGAAATGTAATCTTCATCAATATTCCAACTTACATAAATTGACTCATTTCTTGGAGCCGCCTGAACAGAAAAATAATCTTCCGCAGAAAATTCTTCTTTTTCCGGAACAGGATTTTTTTCCGCTAAAAACGATTCCTCAGAACCACAAGAAACAACTAAAAAAGTTACAAAAAGAAATGCAATACAACTAAGAATTTTCAAAGTTCACCCCGAACCAACAACTTTTTACTTTAATTTATTTACAGCGTTTGTAATATCGCTTTCCAAAACAATTCCTGTTTTTACAAAGTGATTTTTTAATTCTGCCGCCAAATCAGAAACTTTCGCAACATCATTTATGCCAAGCATATTTTCAAGCGAATATTTTAAAATCCTCCAGTCGCGGAATTCTCCAATCTTCATCTGATTGGAAGTGCTGTAATCCGCTTTTATTTGTTCCCAGTCAGCACCGCAAAGAGCTGCAAAAACCGCACAGAAAACGCCTGTTCTGTCAACGCCAATTTCGCAATGAATTTGGAATGGACCTTCGTGAGCGTTTATAAAATCGCAAGTCTGCTTTATCCATTGCGCAAAAATTCGGGAATCGGAATTATAATAAACCTGCGTTGCAGAAGGAATTATGCCGCTCGCAGAAGAATCTGCATCTTTATCGCCAACATAAAGAACATTATTCCCATTAATTATCGTTTTATAATATTCCGGAATTGCAACCGTATAAGTAGTTCCTTTGTTACTTCCAACAGAATCCACAACTGTATAGCGGTTTCCCTCATTATAACTTCTGTTGTTGCAAAGATTTATATCGCTTTTTATTCCAGCGGCAACCGCAAATTCCTGAACTAATTCAAGACGTTTCTGTTCAAGCGGGCTATATTCGTGCGTTGGATAGAACGGATGGTAAGAGCGATAAAGATTTTCTGCTCCCGGAACTTTCCTAAAATTGGAAACCGCTATTTTCCCAGCGTCTGTTTTCAAATCAAATTCAGACAATTCTGCAACATCTATAGCAACTTTGCTGTTTTGCAAAACTTCCGCTCTACGTTCTTCGCTATCCGTTGCAAAGAAAATCACAAGATTCTGGTCAATTTCAATATCGCCGGAACCGCCAAAAATATAATTTTCGTTCACTTCGCTTGGAACAGAAATTATTTTCCCGTTTTTATAGAATCTGTATTCCGGTTGCCCGCTGAATCCAGGCCGTTTTACTTTTCCAGAAGAAACTGTAAGCGAATGCCATTCGTACAGATTATCGTAAGTCAATGTAAATTCCGCTTCGTTTTCCGTCCATTTTTTTGAACTTTCGTTATAATTCTGCGTAAACGAACCGCGAACCGTAATCGTATCGGAAGAACTTACAGCTTTCCAAATATCCGGCGAACAAACAAAGGTAATCGTATTTTCTTCTGTATTTTCTATAAAACATTTCTTCTTGTTCGCTTCGGAATTCAGCGGCTCCGACGCAGAACGATATATTTTTACAGTGTATGAATCTGTATTTGAACCATCCTTTGCAGTTACGATGATTTCAAATTGAACAGAACCGCCCGGCTCTGAAATTACTTGCAAACCAGAAGGAGAAATTTCCACATTTGCGCCGGAATAATTCGGAACGGCAGAAATATTTACATCAGAAACATCGTACGGAACGATATAAAACATCCGCTTTGAAAGCGAAATTAAAGAACCGTTCACGCAGACAGAATAAAGAGTTGTATCATCTTCGGAGGGTTGCATTTTTATTTCCGCATAGATTCTGTCTTTAATAATATCGCCGTGATCAACGTAATCCCAGTTTCCTAATGCCCCGTCCCAACTTGAAGGTTTGAATGTATTTTTTCCGTTAAGATTTGTTAAATTCAAGTCATTTTTCTCTGCACCAGTTCTGTTCCAAGGTTTTCCCGCCTCTTCCCCAGCAATTGCATTCCACTCATCAAGTTTTGAAGAATCCAAAGATTTTCCGCGCGCAATTGTCATTCCTTCCGCACCAGCAGGAAGTTCAATGCACATATATTTTGAATCAACTTTTTCAAATTCAATCCAAGAAGATTTTAAATTTTCGCCCCAAACCCAGGCAGCAACAACTGCATTATGTTTTGCATAATTCACACTTCCGGAATTATCAAGATATATTCTGTTTCCTGCAGACTTTTGCTTTTTTACTAAAAAATTTGCTTTGGGGCTTATCCGATTTATTCCGCCCTCGCAATATTCTGCATAAATAAAGGCAGAACCTTCTTCCAGCAAAGTGATTTTTCCTTTTTCCAAAGAAAGAACAGACAGCTCTGACGAAATCCAAGTTGCAGAATCCGTAACATCTTTTTCCGAATTATCCGAATAAAACGCAATCGCTCTAAACGCAGGATTTTCATCATAAGAATTTTCCGTTTCTTCTATGCGAACCCTAACAAGATAAACATCAAGCGGAAAAATATAATCTTCTTTGCTTTTTCCGGCAAAAAGATTTCCGCTTTTGCGCCCGGAAACAAAATCTTGCGCAATACTTTTTAAATCCAATCTTGAAAGAGAACCGCCACAATCTTCCAAAGTCGGAATTACATTTTCAAGAGCGGAAGTTTCTGTTTCGCTTAATTTGCTGATTTCTATTTCGCTTTCAAAAAGAGCATTATAAACAGTTCCTTTTAAAGATGTTTCTTTGGAAATAATTTCTATTGAATTTTCACCTGGATTTATATTTGTAACGGCGCGCAAAACTGCATTTTCAATACAAGAACCGGATGAATCCAATCCCAAAACTGTAATAATTCTGTTTTTCCCGACAGGGATTCTTTCTATATAAACAGAGCCTTTTCCGTTTTTCACAGAATTACAAACAGCAGAGATTTCGCTTGAAATTCCATCGCCTGTTACAATTAGTTTTGCACTTGCAATTTCTGAAACATCAAGGCTTCTTGACACAGAAGAAAAAATAAGACTTCCATATTTTGAATCCACACTTTTCCGCTCTTCCAACGAATTGGAACAGCCCGCAAAAAAAACGCACAACAATAAAGAGAAAATAAAAATCTTACATAAAAAACATTTTTTCTTTTGCATAAAACCAGCTTGATTTTAAAATGCAAAAACCAGTTCAACATGGAAATTGCAGATTGCGGAAAGTTCAGCGCAACATTATTTGCCACGCTGAACTATTACAGAGTCTTATTTCAAATATGCGCCGTCGTTTCCGATTTTTCCACTTACTTCACAGCCGTTAAGACTTGTGTTTACGTAAACGCGCATATTTCCTTCACCGATTGAATCTGTTGTAATTGTTCCACCTTCGCCTACAGAAACAGATTTTCCTGTAATCACTTCAACATATTTTCCTGCAGGAAGTCCGCTGAAAGTAGCACCGCCATTTATAGCAACAAGCGCAAAACTGTCTACATTGTTGTCTGTGTAACGGCGTTTGAATGCGATTGAACCTGAACAGTTCTGCGTTGAATACTGACCTTTTCGCAAAGCCGGAATTGCGCGACGAATTTTATTCAAGCGGATAATGTGCTGCGCCAACTCGTGGTTCAATGTGTTTGCAACTTCGCCGCTTGCAGTAAATTCTCCGTAATTGCTTGCAGTTACGCTACCTTCAAGATGGTCGCCAAAGTATGCGCGGCCGGAATTTTCAAGAGAAGTTCTTTCAGTTGCAGGGTCAATTCCCATTCCTTTTTTGAACTCAATTTCCGAACCGTAATAAATACACGGAATTCCTCGGAACGTGAACAAAAGATTAAGTTTGTCTGGCCAATAACCTGTGTATCTCTTGTTTTCCGGCGCATTGTCAGGTGCATAATCGTGGCTGTCTACGTAAGTTACGTTCCAAGTTGCGTCATTAAAGTCAGGGTCGTTTGTATTCACAGCCGCTCCAAACGCATCGTTTGCGCTGTTAAAAGCCCAGTGCATTGGAAAGTCAATTTGGTCAAGTCCGCTTCTCATGCTATAATCCGGTGCATGGTAATTGTTTCCGTTCAAAAGATGGTTTGCAATTCCGCCTGCCCAAGCCGGATGGTTAAAGTCCGATTTGTAAGTTGAAAAATGTGATGAAGCAGAAGCACTGTTCGTTTTTGATTCTTCCGCACCGCCTGTAGAATTCCACGGAAGATTTACAGTTTCTTTCCATGTGTAGAAAGACGGCGACAAAGCAGGAACGCCTTCATTCCATCGACCTCTGTAACGCGCGCAAGTTTCGCCAAAAATGTAAAAGTCATCGCCGCCACGTTCCTTAAATGCCGGAATAAACGCCTTGTTAAAAGTGTAACGGCTTATGTGCTTTGCCGTATCGATTCGGAAAGCGTCAACGCCCATGTCAATGTATTGATTGTAAGCCTCGATTAAATAATTGAAGACAGCAGGATTTTCTGTGTTCAAGTCAACGCAGTCGCCGGCCATTTGTCCCAACTGGCAATTTTCGCTGTTCCAGTCAATCATTTTTGCATGATGATAAATAAGTTCCGTGTCAATCGAGTCTTCTTTCATCGCATTGATTCGCGCGCCATACTGAATTCCGCCAGCCGCAGAATTGTAATCCGAACCGCCTGCCTGTTTTAAGCCAGCCATAAGTTTTTCGTAGGCATTTCCGCCAAGAATCGTTTTTCCGTTTTCTGCAACTTTCATAAACGGACTTCGCGGAATGTTCGTATTTGTTGCAACATCTTTGTTCACATAATGAGTTGTTTCTTTGTCAAACATATGGAAAAGATTTTCTTCGCCAAAATTTCCTGTGTGATTCAAAACAATGTCTTGAATTACTTTTATTCCTTTTGCGTGGCAAGCATCAATCAAATCCTGATAAGTAAAATTATTTGATTCATAGCGCGGATCAACTTTCTTAAAATTGTATGCATGATAACCGTGATAATCGATTCCGGATGCATTCTGAACAACTGGAGTTATCCAAATCGCACTGAAACCGAGCGCTTTTATGTAATCAAGTTTTTCTGCAAGTCCTTTAAAATCTCCGCGCCAAGCACAGTCATTTACATCGTCGCTGAACTTTAAATATTCACCGCCCTCATCCCAACAGTATTCGTTATTTGAAGAATCTCCGTCGTAAAATCTAGTTGTCATCAAAAAGTAAATTGTTTCGTCGCGGAAGTCCACGCTTTCAGAAGAAACTTCCACTACGCATACAGTTTTACTTACCGATTTCGATTTTGCGCCGTCGTTGTCTGTAACCTGCAAAGTGATTGTAACATCTGCTTTGCCGGAAGGCATTTTTACTGTAACAGATTCAGATGTTGAACCGCCCAGAATAGTCGCTCCGCCGGAAACGCTCCAAGAATAAGAAGCAATTGTTCCGCCATTCTGGTCGTAAGAAGAATTTGCATTATAAGTTTTAGAAGAATCAACTTTTGCTCTTGAACTTCCGCTTATAACAGCAACCGGCGGAAGATTTTCATTGTTCGTTGTAAGCAAAATTGTCTTTTCTTCAGAAGCATTATTTGCCGCATCGTAGGCAACCGCTTTTACAGTGTATTCTTTATTTTGAACTTTTGTTGTGTCCCAAGAATATTTCGCTGTTCCGCTCGTTCCTGTTACATTCACAACACCAAGAACAGTTCCGTCAGAAAGAGTGAATGTTACGTTCTTCAAATTTTTATTATCTTTTGCTTCTGCAGTTAAAGTAACAGTTCCGCTAACAGTTCCGCTTGGATTTGAAACAAACGAAGTTAACTTCGGTGGATCAGTATCTTCCGGATCTGAGTCATACCATTTTCCTTCATAATACCAATATTCACCAGCTTTATCTCTGAAAAGATCGTCTGTTTTTCCTTCCCATGCTGAATTTTGCTTAAAAATAACACGTGCCGATGTCGCAGGAATTTCGTAGTAATACCAACCGTTTTCTCCGCTTACCATTGATTGTGAAGTTTTATCCAAATCAGAAAGACCTGTATCCCAAATGTAAATATACGGATATTTTGCGTGAACAAGGATTGAATCTGTGCTTCCAGAACCGCCGCCACCAGTTCCGCCGTTATTTCCGCCGCCGGATCCAGTTCCGCTTATGGTTATTGTTACAACATCATCTGTAGAAGAACCATCTGCCGGGCTTGGATTTTCTGTTGAACAAGAAGTTCCGGCATACCAGAAAGTTCCGTCCTTACCTTTAATTTCAGAATCGCTTGCATTAAGTTTGAACTTAATTGTTTTTCCTGTTGCAACACTAGAAAAATCTTTCATATACCATCCGGAAGTATCTTTCATATAATCTGTTGTTACCGCAGACATTTCCGGTTGGTGAAACCAGTCTTCACCAAGTTTTTCAGAAAGATTAGCGCCACCATCTTCCCAAGCCCAAATTTTCGGCACTGAATTTGTTGATTTTACAAAAACAATAGTTTTGCCAGTCAAATCAATGCCAAAATTGGTTCCGGAAGGAATATTTGTAACATCAATTTTATATGTATTTCCAGAAGAAAAAGTTCCATAAGCCATTTTTTGAACTTTGCCGTCGCTCTTTACAGCGTAAACAGGCCAAGTTCCAGGCGCAACTTTTACAGTTTTTTCTGAAGATTCACCGGAAATACTTTGACATTCAGACAAAGGGTCGCCAATATAAACATTGTAGCCGGAAAGCTTTGTTGTATTCAAAGTTATTTCCGCTTCTTTTAGCTCATAGTTTGAAGAATCACTTAATGCGTTTGATTTATAGTCATCCGCAATCTTTTTTGTATTTACAAGAGATGGCGCTTTATTCTTAGGAATTGCATTTTTTATTTTATTAATTTCATCAGAATCAATTGAAGAAATATCATAATTAGAAGAAAGCAATGAACTGAAAACATTTCCTAAAGCGGTTGTGCTCCAATTTACAGAAACAGAAACTGTCTTGTCTGCGCTTACATCACAAATGGCGCTCATTACAACGCCGTTGATTTTTCCGCCTTCATTGAAAGCCTGAACTGTAACAATTCTGTTTTTTCCGACCGGAATTTTATCTACAGACAAGCTTCCCTTTCCCCCGGAAACTGTTGCAGAATTTGTTATTGGCTCTGAAATTCCATAACCTGTAACACTTATGTTACAATTTGTAATGTCAGCTGTAAAAACCGCTTTATCAGAATTGTTGTTTACAGAAACAGACCCAAATTCACCTGAAATTTCAGCATGTCGCTCCAAAGAATTTGTACAGCCCATGACAAATA
>CAYXDA010000071.1:6550-9964 GCA_964463615.1 uncultured Treponema sp. | reverse complement strand
CAATAATCTACTCCATAAGGATATTGAACTTTTAAGGTTACATATTGTGAGTGAACAAACCTATTTATGTAGTCATCAAGTTCAATAAGATGGGTAATACAGTATTTTTCAGCGCTTTCATTCGTTGCCTCTATATCAACAAGAAATGATTTATAGTATTTACAACGAATAGGGTTTGTTAATATTTGATCGATAAATTTCTGCTTAATTTCCTGTTGTTCCTTATAGGATAGTATGTAGGAATATAGATTTGAAGTGTTGTCTATACAACGATAGTAGTCTTCAATAAATGAAACTCTTTTACCACAACGATTATTATTGTAGTCCTTGATAGCCTCCTCGTTTTCTTCTAAAAAAGAAAGAGCTTTATCAAAAGGAATATTTAGGTTATCGAATTTTGCACGATAAGGGTAAAATTTATCAATTGTAAACGATTCGTTAAAGTTGCAACGAATCCCAAACAAGGAAGAATCAAGAATGGTTTCTTTCAATTGTTTGTCATCTGATAAGTGAATATTAAATGTGGTTTCCAGTATTGGTTCTTTCAGAGATGAATTCAAAATAAAAGTCAGATCCTCCTCTCTTTCAATAACATCTTTATTAAAAGAAGAGAATGGATGAGATTTTGAACCGATAATTAATTCGGAAAGAATTTGGTTCTTATTAAAGAGCCAAAGAAAATGATTCTTTGTCTGAAAATGATCCGGATCTATTGAATCAAGTTCTGAAAGGGGAATATCTTTTATATGGCGACCATTTGAAAAAACTTTCCAAGCTCTATAATAGTCAATTGAACAAGAGATAGCTTTATTTAAAGTATTATAAATCTTGATGATTTCAAACTTAGAATTTGCAATTTTCCTTATTTGCTCGAAATCATGGTTTGAAGTCTCAATTCCTAAAAACCTAACCACTGCGTCTTTGTAATCATTAACTATGGACTTATACGTTGAAATTAGTCCATAATATATGTTGATTGAATTGTGATTCTCAGCAATAAATTTGTATTCTTTGTAGGATAAATCAGGAATAATTGGAGACCCATAAGTATCAAAGAATAACCATGATACAGCTTGGCGTCTAGTTCCTAATAGAATGTTAGTAGTTTGTATCCAGTCATTAATTTGTCGAATATTATCAATGTTTTGATAAACGAAAACTTTAGTAGCATAATCATCTGCAAAATTATATGTTACTGTAGATTTCCAAATATTATAAGCTTGTACAAGCGTTTGTGTTGCTTCTGTATAACAGTTCTGTATTAACTTATAATGTTTATGGTGGAAAATATAATCTGAAAGTCGAGACATTATTCAAATGGTATTTTATACAAAGATATAGGAAAGTTAAAATCTTTCTCAAGAAAAATCTTAACTCCACCAATAATAGATAGTTTATCCTCTTTCGCTTCTGCGAAAAGTAATCTTGAATTGTTAGAAACCATAAAATCATGCAGCTCGATGTTTTCTTGTCGACTGATGTATCCAAGTTCAAAGAAAATATCATGAGCATCTATGTTTTCTAATAGTATGTTATCAATCAATTCTTGACGAGTTATTGGAGCCCATCTCAATACTTTAATAGCATGCTCATCGTATTGATTGTTAAGCTCAGCATAAAGGACACAACGAATAGGTTTTGAAGTTGTATAAGGTGCATAAAATTGTTTTTCAACAAGACTGTAATGATGATCAAGGTACTTCGATGGAATATCTAAAAGTTTTAATCTTTGGATGTCGGGAAATTCGTATATAGGATTGCCAAAATCATCGCGATATTTCAACCTGTCATCATTAAAATCAGCCTCTGAAATTTTGATATCAAAAATAGGATAATCAATATTTAAATCTTTCTGTTTAGAGAAGTACAAAAAAACTTGCTCGTGGTTGTAAAAAAAATTTTGAATTTCGTCATACGTGATGCCATTTTTCTTTACATTATCCCAATGGTTTGTAACTGGGAAAAGAGCGGCATAATCAATAATAAAATTGATAAAACGTACAATTGTTTGCTTGCCAACAACAAAATAGGCTTTAACAGAGTTATAGGGTTGAGGCTCAGAAAAATCGACAAACAGCTTAAAGAGTCGGCAATCTTTTCGTCGTAAGTTTTTAGGGACTAAGCGATTAGCTAATTTAAGAGCCTCATTAAAAGATGTATTTAATTGATTATGATATTCCTTAACACCATCAAGAAAAATTGGGCTATTATCTTCTTTTTTCATTATCGTATAAGCGTTATGATTTCTTCAGGCTTAATAATAGCATGAGAATATTCAGATTTAAGAAGATCTGATTTTTCTTTAGTCCCCCAAAAACAAGCGACACTTTCAATCCCCGCAGCATTAGATGCTTGAATATCTATTGCTCTATCACCAAAAGAGATAGTTTTTTTTGCTAGAACATTCATGAGTTCTAATGCTTTTAGCATTTGAGCTGGATGTGGTTTGATTGGCTTAGCATCATGATAAGAAACGATTGAGTGTACTGGAATGTTGTAAAACTCGACAATTTTCTCAACGTATGATCTAGGAGAAGTACTCACGATAGCCATTTTGATATTGTGAGTACGAATAATATCGAGTACTTCCGAGATTCCTTGATACATAATTGTATTGGGTATATTCTGATACGCCTGCAACCAATTACGATTATGCCTATATACCTCGAGACATGAAGTATCAATTAGAGTTAGGTCTAAATCAAAAATAATATTTTTCATGGTCTAAAATAAACTTCCCTGTTGAGATAATTGAGGTTTGTTTTTATAGTTATTTATTATGGTAATAGCATTATCTATTTCAGTAGAACGTAGAGGATATGCAGCTTTGTTTTTGATAAGCATATTATTCCCTTGCACCTTGTCGTGATTTGTGTCGTAATCGGAATTATAAGCAACAGCAAAAAGCGGTTTTTTTGATGCTAGAGTGGCATTAACTGCGTGCATTGTACCACCCTTGACTCCTGTTTGTATTACTATTGTTGCCAAAGAAAGTCCAGCTTGTAGTCGATCTCTAGCAACAAGCCCATATCTACCACAATTTTGACCTATTGCATATTCACTTAGTAGTAGTCCTCCATTTCCAACTATATCCTTTGCTAAACTCAAATTTTCTTTAGGGTATATAGAATCCCAATCTAAGCCATTAGCTAAAAATGCCGTGGTCGCTCCTTTAGCAATGAGAGCACCACGATGCCCGGTAGTATCGCATCCAATAGCAAGACCTGAAACGATGTTGAAACCTCGCTTGGCAAATTCGGCAGAAAAAAATTCACCAGCTTTAATGCCGTTAGGAGTGGGTTCTCGGGTTCCGATAATCGCAATGCCAGGCTTCTTTAAAATTGATATATCACCGCGATAATACAAAATTATGGGTGGATCTAGTTTTCCAGCTTCGTTAGTGCATTGTTTGAG
>CAYXDA010000071.1:0-6540 GCA_964463615.1 uncultured Treponema sp. | reverse complement strand
CTTCATCATAGTACGATAGAATATCAATACCATTTGAGTTTGAATTGTATATAATTCTACGAGCTGCATTATTAGCAGCAATAATATCTTCATCTATTATATCTTGAAATTTTTTGCCTTTTAGAGTTTTCCAAAAAGCGCATAGATCTTCAATTGTATTAATTGGTGAAGAAATTTGATCAACTAATTTAAAAATGGTTTTGTTGCCAATACCATCTAAAAGTTGGAATGTGAGAATATATTCGTTTTTCAGTATCATATACCGAGAATTAATTTTAGTATTAGTTTTCGCTTGTTTAGTTGTGTTGTTTATAGTTTTCAACTTGGTCGAGAACTTGTTCAAAAACTTCGTCGTTCCATTTTGGGGGATAGCCATGCTCATCAAGCAAGAAGAAAAGGTCTTGATTCAGCTCTGCTCGAACGTTGGAATTTGATAACCAGTCGGCAAATGACGACTTAGTATCAATAAGTTCTTTAATCTTCTTTGCAAGAGTCTTGCACTTGTCATTGATTATAAAAGACCCGACTTTCTTATCTTCGCCATATTCAAAGTTGTGGGTATCGCGAAGATGCATTAAGATGTCGTAAAATGCTTTCTCTTGGAATGTCAAACCAAGTTGTCGGAAGCTGTTTTTATCTTCTCCAAGTTTATTAAGCAATGTAAGCGCTTGTTCGGTAGCATTGCGTATAATCTCATCAACTGCATCTTTTTGTGCTGCGGAGGCTTCGGCTGACGACAATTTGATACGACGATTATGATATTCGTCGAGAGTTTTTTGGAGTAATTCCTCAAACTTCTCTGCGGCAATTTTGTTTGTGTTCTTATACTGAGCAATACTTCGGCGAAGCATTTTTATAAGAACTTCAAGACGAGTAGCAGGAAGTTTAACACGACTTAGTTGGTCTACAAACTCCGGGCTGAAGATACTTTCTTCAACGTCAGAGTCGAGGATGCTTACAACGGAGTTGCAACGCAAGGCTTCAGCCACCATGCGTTCAACGACGCGATTCATGCTCTCTGTATCATGTTTTTCACCGGATGCTTTGCGAATGTATGAAGCAACGCACATGTAACATTGTGAAAGACTTGTTTGCTCATGCGATAGCACATTTGACGGTTGGCAAATATCATATGCAGTTTTTAATCGTTTTATATGAGCAAGGAAGAATGTTTTTGCGTCAACTTCTTTGGGCTTTGCACCCTCTTTAGCGACGTTGTACATTTTTGATAACGTCAAAATATGTTCAGCCGCTTCTTGGATACAAACAAGTCGGTCAATCGGTTTAGCGTCTTTATCAGTGAATGTCGATAGGTCAAAACCGACAAAAAGTTGCTTAATAATGTCGAGTTCTACAATGAGAGCATTAAGTGCAAGTTCTACATCATCTTCACTCGGGCCGAAAGATTCGCCTCCATATTCTTTCATGGCAGCCATCATGTTGCTATGGATGCCAATGTAGTCAACAATATAGCCGAAGTCCTTGCCCGGGTATTTGCGATTGACACGACTAATGGTCTGAACAAGCGAATGATTTTGAATAGGTTTGTCGTTATACATATACGTTAGACAAGGCACGTCAAAGCCTGTTATCCACATATCGACAACGATAATGATGCGTAAGTTGGAGTATTCCATCTTGTATGCATCTTCGAGTGCCTTGATGCGTTTTTTGTCGCCGAGGTACTCGAACATTTCTTTGGGGTCATTTTTGCCACGAGTTGCGACCATTGCAATCGTTGGCATTGGCTTTAAGTCTTTTTGTTTCTTTTCGGGAACTACCAAGTCCTCAGGATGTTTATGCTTCTCAAACCATTCGGGTTTCAGTTGCATAAACTTCTTTAATAGTCGATAGCCTATTTCACGCTTGCTACATACAACCATAGCTTTTTGTATAACGTCTGGCTTATTATCGCAAGCGGCAGTGTAATGTGAAATTATATCAGCGGCAAGTCTTTCAAGGCGTTCGTCATCACCAAGAATAACTTCCATTGCACTCATCGCTTTTTTGCTTGCTCTAATATCTTCGGGAGTTGCGCCCTCATCAGCACATTTGGAATAATAATCCTCTATTGCCTTAACCTTATCAGAGTTAAGCGTAACATTGGCAATACGAGGGATATACTTAATATCTTTGGTAATGTCGTCATCGACCGCCATTTTCATTGTATAGCGGTCAACAATTTCGCCGAACACTTGGATGGTTTCGGCTATAGGTGTGCCTGTAAATCCTACAAAAGTAGCATTGGGGAATGCAACTCGCAGCTGTTCTGCGTAGGGTTTTGTTACGAAAGCTCCAATTTTGCTTTCGTCTATTTCTTTTACTCCAAAAGTTTGCGTCGTAGTAGTTTCTTCTACATACTCCCCATCTCCACTTGCTTCATCGATAGTCTTTGTTTCGACAACTTCCGCTTTAGCTTCGACATCTTTGTGGTCAACAACTTTAAGCTTATTGCTGAGGTGTATCTGTGTGCGGTGTGCTTCATCTGAAAAACAAATGATATTATGGCGAGTGTTCAGCTCGCCGATAGCTTCGCAAAATTTTTGGATTGTACAGATGAAGAAGCCACCCGAGTCACGCAAAGAAAGTTCGGTTTTGAGTTCCTCGCGGTCTTTTATTACTTTGGACGTGCCAAGAGATAGGAACTCCGACGAACGTAGAAAGAGTTTGCCTGCTTGTGATTGAAGATCATCGCGGTCAACAATCATGATAATGGTTGGTGAACCGAGTTCCTCGCAACGTAAAGAGAGCTGACGAGCAAGGAACATCATTGTATAGGTCTTTCCGCAACCGGTAGCACCGAAGTAAGTACCGCCTTTTGAGGAGTTCTCTGCAAAGGCACTACGAACACTTTCTCGTAACATTCGAGTCGCAAAAAATTGCGGATAGCGGCAAACAATTTCTTCTTCGTAATCAAAATCAACATCGGGGAAATAGACGTAGTCTCGTAAAATCTCTAAGAATCGGAATGGTTCATAGACTCCTTTTACAATGGTACGCACTTGGTCTACGCCTTTTTGCGCTGAAGGGTCTTCATTATTGACTTTTTTCCAAGCGTAGTAATGTTCGTAAGGCGTATATGTTGTTCCCAAGCGTGTGTTATTCGCAGTTGCGTCGCTTATACACGAAAGCGGACAATAACGCAATAGATGCGGAATGTCGCGCATATAGCGTGTATGTATCTGCTCATACGCATCTGCGATAGTGGCATTTTCCTTTGTGGGATTCTTCAGCTCGAAGATACACAAAGGAATACCATTAACATAGAGAAGCACATCCGGTATACGCACATCATCTTTTGAGCCGTAGCCAACTTCAAGTTGGTTTACTACACGGAAAGTGTTCTTGCTTGTGTCAACGAAGTCGACAAACGTAATATCGAATTTTTCGCCGTCAGCATTGCGAGTATAACGGAAGCCGTCTCGCACGAGTATAAAGGTGCTTCGGAGTCGTTCGAAGTGTGTTTGTCCGGATGCATGTCGAAGCTGATTTACGACAGCATCAACGTCTTGCGAAGAAAGTTCCGGATACCTATATTTGAGCGACTCCTTTAGTTCATCGACAAGGAGACACTCTCGAATTTCGCGGTGTATCTTCTTACCACTCGTGTACTGCCAGCCCTCATCTTTTAGTAAGTCTATAAGGGCTTCTTCATATTCGCTTTCGAAAAATTTTCCTTTCATCGACTACGCATTTTAAGAGTTAGCGGCACGCTGAACTAATGCAGGACAAAGATTCTTTAATTTCTCTCGTGCCTCTGCAGCAATTTTTTTAGCGCTTTCCGCACATTGATATACATTAATAATAGCCTTTTGCACTTCGATTGGCGGAACGGGTATTTCTACTCTGCACATTTCCTCCCAGTCAAAAGTTTCACGTGCACTACCCCAAGAATTAAATCGAGCATATCGATCAAACTCCGAACGATTAAAAATCAGATAAAGATATTCAGGGATAAGAACATGAGAATTTTTACAGCGAAATGCAGTATAAATTGAAGAAATTAGGACAGATTTACTTGTCCGATTAAGGGCTAAAGCAATTTTATCGCCTCTCCTCGAAGTATCAGACACATATGTGAATTCGTTTGGCTTCACTACTTTATAAGAATTAAGTGAAACGCCAATCATATTTGCTTTTGTCGTAATGAACGATTTATCGGTGCTTATTCCTACTACGTCATCAATGGTATAATTAGAGCCGGCACGTTCGTCGCATTGTTCAATATACTCGCCGAGTGGAACGGCTGGATATTTTGAGCGGCAGTCGACAATATAAGCATGGCAAGCAGACGAAATGCGTTCGGCTAACGCTTCGTTCTGCTCGGCGATTGTTTTTAATCCGTTATAGACTTCGACTAATTCCTTTTGAACTTCAATAGAAGGCAATGGAATTTCGATGCGACACATCTCATCCCAGTCAAAGGTTTCTCTTGCACTTCCCCATGAATTAAAGCGCGCATATCGGTCAAATTCAGAACGATTTAGCAGCATAAAGAGATATTTTGGAAGAAGCTGATTGGGGTCTTTACAATGGAATGCGGTATAAATTGATGAGATAAGCACAGGCTTGTCTGTATCATTAAGGGCTAATGCTATCTTATCGCCACGGCGTGAGGTATCAGCAACATAAGCAAATTCAAGAGGTTTGACAACCTTATATGAGTTTAATGATACGCCCGACATATTTGCCTTCGTGTCAATAAACTTTTTATCTGTGCTAATGCCAATTACATCTTCTACAGAGTAATTTTTACCGGCTCGCTCATCGCATTGTTCGATGTAGTCACCAATTCGTACCCACTTAGTAGTTCCTGAATTTTCCATAGTCATAGGAATTACTTTTTGAGTGAGTAACCAAGTAATGAGAACGCATTGGCAAGAGCTTCTTGATTTTGCTTTTGAAGCTCAATCATTTCGCCAACAGCCACGGCGGTTTCGGAAAGGACTTTGTTGTAATCGATAGACTTATCACGGTCAACAAACTCGATATAACGACTTGGTACTAATGAGAAGCCATTGCGTTCAAGTTCATCATAGCCGACCGAACGGTAAAGTTCAGGCTCTGCATAACTTTCGCCATCTGTGCCATCTTGTTGCCAACGGAAATAGATTTCCTTGGCTCGATTAACTTGGTCTTCTTTAATTTCGACTTTCTTCTTTTGTTCATTTTTGACTGGATTTTCAGTCCATGAACGCAAGTCCATAAAAAGGATTTCTCCGCTACGGTTACGCAATTTGCGTCCGTGGTGGAATCCCCCTTTCTTGTTTTGATTTAAAATCCACAGGGTAACAGATATATCGGTTGTGTAGAACAATTCACGAGGAAGTACGATTATAGCTTCGACCTTATCATTTTTAATAAGGTTTTCGCGAATAGTCTTCGCATCTTCATCGCCTAACGCTCCGTTAGCAAGAAGGAAACCTGCAATACCTTTGTCTGCTTTTATTTTTGAAAGCATATGTAGAATCCAAGCATAGTTGGCATTGCTTTCGGGAGGAGTTCCGTAATCTGCCCAATTTTCTCCCTCGGTAATTCCTGCCTTAAACCAATGTTTAAGGTTAAAGGGCGGATTTGCCATAATGTAATCAAATTTGAGACCGGCATGGTGGTCTTTTTCAAATGTTGATTTAGCAGAGTCGCCAAGATGATGCGAAATACCGCGCATAGCAAGATTCATTTTGGCAAGTCGGTATGTTGCAGGTTCTTTTTCCTGACCGAAAACATTAACGCCAGTGATGTCACCTTGCTTAGCTTCTACATATTTAGCACATTGGATAAACATACCGCCCGAGCCACAGCATGGATCATAAAGTGTTCCATCAAACGGCTCGATAAATGCGGCAATCAATTCCACAATATCGTGCGGAGTATAAAACTCGCCGTCCTCTTTTTTGGAATTTACTGCAAACGACTTCAAGAAGTACTCGTATACACGACCGATTAGGTCGCGTTCTTCGCCGAATGTTTTGTGTGAGATTTTGTTTACTTCATCCACTACCTTTTTAAGATCGTTTGGCTGAATGTTGACGTTGGTAAACAAATTTAATTTGACGCAACCTTTTAAAGCATCACCGCTATCTTCGATAGCTTGAAGTGCATCGTCAAGTGCGGCATTAAGATTATTCGTCGGTATATTGATGATATTAGACCAACGCGCTTGTTCGGGAACGTAAACGATATTTCTATATCTTGAAGGAGAGTCGAGAAAAGCTGCAATTTTTTCTTCGTCAAGACCTCTGTCGAGACACATTTGTCTCATTTGGGCTTGTGCATCTTCAAATTTTTCGCCAATAAAGCGTAGGAATACTAAAGTGAGAATCACATCTCGCTTGTCATTTAAAGCGGCACTGCCACGCAAATAATTACGACAGTTATCAAGTATCGATTCAAGAGATAAACCCTTGTCTTCTTTCTTATTGTTACGGGGCTTTTTCTTTCCCTCGGTCTTAGCTTTTGCCATATAGCAAATAAATGACTTTCGATTAGCATCTGAAGGCTGACCAAGCCTTGTGCGACTATACGAAAGTTTCAAATCTA
>CAYXDA010000070.1:3264-10009 GCA_964463615.1 uncultured Treponema sp. | reverse complement strand
CCCTTAGCCTCTTCAATTGTAGAATTTACAAAACGGCGGACAACGCGCAAATTAACATCGGCTTCAAGCAAAGCCATTTTAATCTGCTCTACAGTTTCTTCAATATTTTTTTCCGTAATTGTAGATTTTCCGCTTACGGTACGAACAATATTACTAAAAGTTTCTGTTATTTTCTCAAGCATTTATACTTTTTCCGAAATTTAAAAGTTCATCAAGGAATTCCAAAGGACTGATTTCCTTGTTCAAAATTCTATACAATCCATCACAAATTGTAAGACGCAAATTCTTTTTCTGCGCAATTTCATGAATATACTTGCAGGCCACCGCACCTTCCGGCAAATATCCAATCTTGGAAATATTCGAAATCAAATCGTCCAAATTATCAAACTTGGAAAGAATATCTGTATTAATCAAATCCTGACCAAAACGGCGGTTTCTTCCATATTTACTTTTACAAGTTACATCAAGGTCGCCAACGCCGGCAATAGAAGTAAAAGTTTCCGAATGAGTTGCTCCCATAGCCATTCCAAGCGTTTGAATTTCGTTCAGTCCTGCGGCAAGAAGCAAAGATTCCGTATTGTCGCCAAAAATCTGCGAATGTTGGGCAACTGCATCAAGCGCACCATAAACAACCGCAACAACGTTTTTCGCAGCAGAACAGATTTGAACACCAATAACGTCAAAACTTGAATAGCACAAAATTCCAGGAACACGCAAAAGTTCGCGAACTTTTATAGAATTCTTCGGATTTTCAGAAGCAGCAATCAAACCGGTAATCTTACCCATAGCAACTTCTTCCGCATGAGAAGGACCCGCAACATAAACCGTCTTTCCCTTATAAATTCCAGGAAGCGTATTTTCAATCGTTTCCAAAACAAGTTTAGGCCCATCTTTTCCAGGAACAAAACCTTTTGTTAAAGCGGCAAAAACAGAAGTTCCGTCCGCAACATTCGGAACAGCCGTAATCTTGCGGATTGTATTTGCAAGATACAAAGAAGGCGACGCGATTATTATAAATTCTTTGCCGGTCGCAACTTCAATAATATCATTTGAAACAGTAAGATTTTGCGAAAGTTTATATCCCGGCAAATATCTTTTATTTTCATGTTCGTTATTAACAGAATCTTTTACTTCAGGTTCAAGAGCCCACATCTGAACTTTATGTCCGCCCTTAGCCAAAGCCTGCGCAAGACCAGTTCCCCATGCTCCTCCGCCAAGAACACCGATTGATTTTGATTGCATATAAAAAACCTTCTATTTAAATATATTCAGAAAGACTATCTTTCCAGTCAAAAATTTCTTCAGCCTTAAAAAAAAGTCCGATTTCTCTTTCCGCACTTGCATCGCTGTCCGAAGCGTGAATTACATTAAAATTCGTGTGCGCGCAAAAATCTCCGCGAATAGTTCCAGGAGCAGCATCAGCAGGCTTTGTGGAACCAACAACTTTTCGCACAAGAGTCACGCAATCATCACCCTGCCAAACCATAGCAACAACCGGAGCCGATGTAATATAACTGCACAAATCATTAAAAAACGGTTTTTCTTTGTGTTCAGCATAATGTTTGTGAGCAAGTTCCGTATCAATCTGCATCATTTTCAAACCAACAAGTTTTAATCCTTTTCTTTCCAGACGATTAATAACTTCACCAACAATACGGCGATTTAAAACGCCAGGCTTTAACATAGCAAAACATCTTGTCATAATTCTTTAATTATATATCAATAAAGCGTATCTTTCAATCAAAAACAACTTATCAGAATACAAGAAGGGAAAAGCCTTTCCCTACGTCTCAAACGCTGCGTCAAGAAGCAATGTGCAAAACAAGTTTGCCCACCGCTTCTCTCCTTAGCGTTTTCGCCTACCCATTCTGCGGGGCACATCCCCGCAACGCCCCTTTCCAAATTTTATCCGTTATCATTTTTCACATTCCGGACTAACAGCCATTCAATCTTTTGCCCGATTTTTTAGAGCCTTCTCAACTTCTTCAATAACAGAATTCGGCGTACTTGCACCCGCAGTAATACCAACAGAATCAAGCAAAAAAAATTGTTCCGGAATTTCATCTGCAGTTTCTATCAAAGCCGCCGCCTTGCAATTTTCCTTCGCAATCTGAAAAAGTCGTTTTGTATTTGCAGAATTTTTTCCGCCGACAACAAGAATTCCCTGAACCTTAGGACAAAGTCCGCGCAAAGCATCCTGCCGCTCTTTTGTCGCAGAACAGATAGTATTCAAAACCTTTAACTTTCTTATTTTTCCGGAAAGACATTCTACAATCTGCTCAAATTCAATTTTACTGAACGTAGTCTGACACAAAAGAACCGCATTTTCATTATCATCAAGTGGCGGCAAGTTTTCCGCATCATCCTTGCCCTGCACAAGAACAAACTTTTTTCCGGCGTAACCCGCAATTCCGGCAACTTCACCATGATTTGCATCTCCCGCCAAAATTACAGTATAACCAAGCTCCGCATATTTTTTTGCATTCTTCTGACTGGCAAGAACCTTTGGACAAGTAGCATCAACAATATCCGCACCGGCACTTTTCAGTTCATCAAGCACAAAAGGCGGCACTCCATGCGCACGGATAACAACAAGACTTCCGCTTTCTATAGAACCAACTTCTTCCGACTCTAAAATAGAAAGTCCTTTTTCCGCAAGATTTTCAAGCGCAATCCTATTATGAATCAAAGGACCAAGAGAATACACTTTTTTTCCGCAATTTTCCGCCAAGGCTTTGCCGGCACTTTCAACAGCGCGCCTTACGCCCATACAATAACCAAGAACATCCGCAAGAATAACTTTCATCACTAAAGTTATAACACACAAAGCGAACAAAAAAAAGAGCCGCGCAAATTGCACGGCCCTTTAAATCTTAGCTCAAACTAAAATGTCACACCTGAATTCCATCCATCTGCAGAACTCCAGTCTTTGTTTTCAAAGAATGATGAATGCCATATTCAGGCTTCCAGTTACGTCTGCAAAGCGAAATAAATCCGCTTGAAATCCACAAAGAAGAATAACATCCGCTTAAAAGACCAACAATCAAAGCAAGAGCAAAATCTTTGATAGCACCGGTTGTAAAAATAAACAACGCAACTACCGCAATCAAAGTTGTAAACGTAGTTATAATCGAACGGCCCAGTGTATCAGAAAGCGAACGATCCAAAAGTTCGTTGAACGTTTTTACTTTTGTTACACGCAAATTTGAACGAACGCGGTCAAGAATAACAACTGTATCGTTAATTGAATAACCTACGATTGTAAGAACCGCTGCAAAAACCATTGCAGAAAATTCCATTCTTGTCCAAATTATAAAAGTGAACATAATCAACGCATCATGAACCAGCGCAATGATTGCCCCAAGCGCAAAATCCCAATGGAAGCGCAATGCCGCATAAGCCCAGATAAGAACAAAAGTTGCAATAAGCAAAATAACAGTGCGCATTGCAATAGACTTAGAAAAACTTGAGCCAATAAAATCTGTTTTTACAACAGTTACTGTATTTTCACCGAATTCTGCAGAAAGAGCGGAAAGCACTTCGCCCTGCAAATCTGTTCCAGAAGAATCGCCTTCCGGCTCTGCCATGCGAATCTGATAACTTGCACTGTTTTTATTACCAATAGCCTTTACAGAAATACCAGAAAGTCCTGCAAGAGCGTTGCGGACATCATCCGTTGTAACATCCTGAGGAGCCGCATAAAGATAGAGCGGTTCAGCCGAAAGTTGTGTAGAAACATCCGAACTTACAAACAAAAGTGAAGAAGGTTCGCTTCCGTCTGTCTTTAAAACAGCAGAAACATAATCAACGCCGTTCAAAGCATCAACAATGTCTTTTACTGTCGCATAATCAGAATATGCAAAAATTTTTGTTTCGTTTTCTGCACCGGAACCGCTTATTATAAGATCAAAAGAAGCTTTTGAAATATCTGCCGTAACTTTTGCCGAACCAGAATATGTAAGTTCAACTGACACAGGCGCAATTCTAACCTCTTCAACAAGACCCGGCTTAAAATCAATTCCAAAATTAATTCCGCGGGTTACAAATCCAACTACGCCAAAAATTATAATTGCAATGCTGATAATCGCTGCTGGCAAAAAGAATTTACTAAAATGAATAAGTTTCTTTTCCATTATTTTATCCTCCAGCTAATACTTACATTTGTTGATTTTAGAACATCTGTTCCGAAATCAAAAATAAGGCGTGAAACAAACAGGGCTGTAAATACAGAAGAAACAACACCAATTGCAAGGCTGACAGCAAATCCCTGAATAGAACCGCTTCCAAGCTGAGAAAGGAATATTGCAGCAATAAACGTTGTTATATTTGAGTCCATAATTGCCCAGAACGCATTTTCAAAACCAGCGGCAATTGATGCGGCGCGGCTTTTTCCAATTGCGCGTTCTTCTTTTATTCGCTCGAAAATAATTACGTTTGCGTCTACCGCCATACCGATAGTCAAAATCATACCCGCAATAGAAGAAAGCGACAAAGTAAGATTAAACGCAGAAAGAATAGAGAACATTATATAAAGATTCAAAACCTGAGCAACAATCGCATTAATTCCGGAACCCTTATAATAAATCAGCATAAAAATCATGATAAGACCAAGTCCAGCCGCAATTGATTTTATACCCTGAGAAATAGCCTGCTGTCCAAGAGAAGCGCCAATTACCTGCTGAGATTCAACAGAAAGCGGAACATTCAACCATGCGCTCTGCAAAACTTTCTGAAGATTCTGAGCTTCTTCAAGACCAAAACCGGAAATTGCAACTTGTCCGCCAGGAATAGCTTCATTTATTCTAGCGTTAGACTTGATTTTGTTGTCGCTTACAATCGCAAGACTTTTTCCTTTGTTTTTGCTTGTAAAATTACCGAAGATTTCCGCACCTTCTTCATCAAGCACAAAATTAACCTGCGGCTGATTTGTATACGGATCCGCACCGATATCAGCACTCTTTATATGAGAACCTTCCAAAACGATTTCTTTCTTTACAACAAGATAACCTACACGTTCATCAAGTCCATATTCATCTTTTGTATACAAACCAAGAACTTCGCAGTCATTCGGAATAATTGAAGGTTCAAGAAGTTCTCCGGCAGAATTGAAAGTTGTAGTCAGATGATTTCTGTAATATTCATAGAATTTATTTGTAGCATCATCATCAACAAGGCGGAAGTTCAAAATTCCCTTTCCAACAATAAGAGTATTGATAGAATCCGCTTCTGCAGCACCAGGCATTTCAATATAAATGCGGTCTTCACCCTGCTGGCGGATAACCGGTTCTGAAAGTCCAAAACGGTCAATTCTGCTTGAAAGGTTTTCTATAGCATTTCCCATCGCATTCTTTTTGAACGCCTCGACATCTGTTATAACGCCAGATTCCGACTGAGAAGCAACTGCCGCATCAAGATCAGCTTTTACAATAATGTTCATACCGCCGGAAAGATCAAGACCAAGTTTTACCGAATTCTGATAATTTTTCTTAGCCTTTAAAATTGTTTCGCGGTAGCGGCTTGTAAATTCTTCAAGAAATTCCGCTTCTGTTGAATATGCATCAAGAATTGCACCAACTGTCATATCCGCAGGAACTTTCTGCCCTGCTTCCTTATATTTTTTTGCAGCGGCTTTTTTCAGCCATTCATACTTAGTGTCAATTTTTGCAGAAATGTCTTTTTTAGCAACTTCTTTTATTGCATTTACATCCTGTGAACCTTGTGCTGTAGCATAATCCCTAATGCTTTCCAAAGAACTTAAAGCCAAAGCCTGAACTTCTTTTGGAGTTCTCCAATACCATTTTATTGAAGGATAAAGGAAAGCATAACAAATTGCTAAAACAGCCACAAGAATAACTAAACGCGTACGTTTATTCATCTTTTTTAACTCCGTTTTATTTTGTTTTATTTAGTTTCTTTTTTTTCTTCTTCTTTTTCAGCAACTGTCTTATCTTTGCCAGTTTTTTCTTCCGCCGGCTTTTTTTCGTTTTCTACACCGGCAATCGCAGAACGGCTGAATTCAATTTTGCTGTTGTCATCAACTTTTACAATTACAGTTTTTTCCTTTGTTGAAGAAACAACGCCGTGTATTCCACCTATTGTAACAACTTTGTCGCCTTTTTTAAGAGCAGCAATCATTTTTTCTGTTTCTTTCTGCTTTTTATTCTGTGGACGAATCAAAAAGAAATAAAAAATGGCAATAATCAGCACAAATGGAATGATTGACGAAAGCAAACCTGCTGTTGTAGATGCACTAGAAGCAGAACCTGGAGCTTCCTGAAGAAATGAAATAAATGACATGTCTTTTTTCCTTTTTTAATTTAGCCTTAAATGTTGAATCTTTATTAATCCGCAAAAACTACCTTGCGATATAACTACGACAAGTTTCGGTGCCGCAGTGAATGCATTTTGCTCCGCGCCGGCAATTTTATTCAATTCATAAAAAACTCGAATTTCAGGCCAATTCAAGTGAAATTCTGAAATTTTCAGTTCTTACAGAATAACATACAGAATGGTTTTGCACAATAATAAAAATTGCCGTCCGTGGCAATTTTTATTTCGAAGAACGGACGCGTAATCTTGGCGGTTTATTTGCAAAAAAGTTGTTTTGCGCCACAAATCTTATTCCAGGCGGATGACCTTTCTTCGTCTTGTTATGCGCGAACATCCGTGTTCGCAATTCTTTTTTCAGCAAATGGTTTTGCACAATAATAAAAATTGCCGTCCGTGGCAATTTTTATTTCGAAGA
>CAYXDA010000070.1:0-3164 GCA_964463615.1 uncultured Treponema sp. | reverse complement strand
ATTTGCAAAAAAGTTGTTTTGCGCCACAAATCTTATTCCAGGCGGATGACCTTTCAAAATATAACATGGTGGTTTCGAGTGCCTTAACCGCAGTTTCTACTCTTGCCTGCGAGCTTGAATGCGGTAAGGATTGCAGCGGAAATGAGCGGAGCGAATTGAAGCGGAAAGCCTGACGGCGAAGCCGGACCGCCCGGAAGATTCAGAAAAAAAAATGTTTATTCTTTTCTATAAAGAGAATAAGTTTGCCATTACACACTAAAAATGATATACTTGTTTTTACTTTTTTTTTATACGATTTTTATAGATTTTCTAGGGTTTTAAAATGTTAAATTTTCTTTACAATGTGATTATTTATCCGCTTATTCAGATTATTGAATTTGCGTTCGTTCTTTTTAACAGCGTTTTCAAAAACCAGGGAATTGCAGTTATTGGCGTAAGCATTGCAGTTTCTGTACTTTGTCTGCCGCTTTACATTGTTGCAGAGCATTGGCAGCAGATTCAGCGCGATACTGAAAAAAAACTTGCTCCGGGAATCAAGCGTATAAAGTCTGTTTTTAAGGGCGATGAACAATATATGATTCTTTCCACATTTTACAGGGAAAATCATTATCATCCGCTTATGGCGTTGCGCTCTTCTTTTGGACTTCTGATTCAGGTTCCGTTTTTTATGGCGGCATATTCTTTCCTTTCAAATCTTTCTGCATTAAAGGGATATTCATTTCTTTTTATTCGCGACATGGGAGCGCCGGACGCTATTTTTTCTATAGGCGGATTTCCTGTAAATGTGCTTCCTATCGCAATGACACTTATAAATATCATTGCCGGAGCAATTTACACTAAGGGATTTAAGTTCAAAGATAAAATTACAATTTATGCGATGGCATTGATTTTCCTTGTTATACTTTACACATCACCAGCAGGCCTTGTTCTTTACTGGACTATGAACAATGTTTTTTCGCTTGTAAAAAATATTTTTTATAAGATTAAAAATCCTGCAAAAGTTTTATATGTGCTGTTCGTGGCTGTAATTATATGTTTTGATTTTTATGTTCTGGTTGTTCACAACGGACTTTTTCACAAAAGGGTTTTACTTGCATGCGTTGCGACTTTCTTTATTTTTGTTCCGTTCCTGCTTAAATTTATTGCGAAAACATTCAGAAAACCTTTGGAATTTTTGGAGCAAAACGCAAAGTCAAGATTTTTTATATTCTTCACCTCCTGCATTGCAATATGTCTTTTTGCAGGAACTGTAATTCCTTCCTTTATAATAAATTCTTCGCCTGTTGAATTTTCTAATATTGACGGATATGGTTCCCCGCTTTATTTTATCTATAATTCCACAGTTCAGACTTTCGGGCTGATTGTATTTTGGCTTACTTGTGTTTATTTTTTATTCAACGCGCACATACAGTCAGGATTTGCATTGGTGATGCCCGCTGTACTTTTTATTGCGCTTGTTGACGCTTTTGTTTTTTCCGGTGATTACGGAACGCTTTCGCGGCTTATAACTTTTGCGGAAAGCATTGATGAGGCTCCTTTTTATCAGATTATACTGAACTTTATCTGCATTATTATTGCCGCAGGAATTCCGTTTTTCCTCCTTAAATATAGAAAAGAAAAGATTTTACACAGTATTCTTTCTATTATTATAATTGCAGAAGCGGCGATTTCTGTTGTGCATATTGCACAGACGCAAAAAAGTTATTCCGTTTACAACAAAACTCTTGCAGAAGACGTTCAGGAAGTTGATACGCTGGAACCGCTCTATCACGTTTCAAAGAACGGAAAAAATGTATTTGTGCTTATGCTTGACCGGGCGGAAAATTCGTATACTCTTCCGATTTTTGAAACATTCCCGGAACTATACGACATTTACGACGGTTTTACGCTTTACCGCAACACTGCGTCGTGGAACCAGGGAACGCTGCTTGCTTCGCCTGCGCTTTTTGGCGGTTACGAATACACTCCGGCAGAAATCAATAAAAGGAACACAGAAAGACTTGTTGAAAAACACAACGAAGCGCTTCTTACAATGCCAAGAATTTTTACAGAGCAAGCGGATTTTAAAGCGCAAATTTCCGATTTGAGCTGGGCAAATTACAGTTGGGTTGCAGATATGTCCATCTGTAATCCGTATGAAAAAATCGAAGGATTCAACATCGAGCGAAAATACACAGATTTATGGATTAAACAAAATCCGGACAAAGTAACTTCAAATATTACAAGCACTTGTTTAAAGCGGAATTTGGTGTGGTTCAGTTTATTCAAGGCTTCACCGCTTGTTGCCAGGGACAGCATTTACAATGACGGAACATGGTGGTCTTCCGACGAGCAGACTTCTGATATCATGGAATTTATTGATTATTATTCTGCGCTTGATTTTTTACCTGAACTTACGGATTTTACAGCAGAAGAAAATAAATTTTTTATGATTGTAAACGAAACTACTCATTCCGGTCAAAAACTTCAGGCGCCCGATTATGTTCCGACAATAAATCCGGACAGTTCTAAAAAACAGAGCAAAATTGAAAAGTATCGCAGCATAGACGGAAATATTGCAGCATATAAACGACTTGGAGAATGGATTGAAATCTTAAAAGCAAACGACTGTTACGATAATTCGCGCATTATATTAGTCGCCGACCATGGCATCGGAACCTCCGAAGCGTTCAAACAGGATTTTGAGCAGACAGAATTTCCGCACAACTACAATCCGGACCACTTGCATCCTTTGCTTTTAGTAAAGGATTTTAATGAGCGCGGAAAACTAAAAATCAATGATGACTTTATGACAAACGCAGATGTTCCGGCGATTGCTACAAAAGGAATTATAAAAAATCCGCTCAATCCTGCAACCGGCAAAGAAATAAAAGAAATTCCACCGCAAGAAAAAAAGGCATCCGGAGTTGTGCTTACCCACAACTGGCAGCCTGGCAAAAACGGACTTTACACATTTACAGTTCCTGAAAAAGACTGGTACACAATTTCCGAAAATATTTTCCAACTGAAAAATTGGAAATACGGAATAGAATAGAAATGGATTTTAGAAATTAATTTTGGAGAAAAAATTTTATAATTTGCACATCGACTTGGATTTTTAGATGAACAAAAAAACTTATATAAAAACAAAACAACCTTCTCTCAAAAAAAATGCAGTCCTGAAC
>CAYXDA010000069.1:0-10095 GCA_964463615.1 uncultured Treponema sp. | reverse complement strand
CAATGGTCGCAGGTTGAAGTTCATAACAATGTTGGGCGAGCTGATTGCGTTTTAGTAAACGGAAACAACGTTTTTATTTTTGAGTTCAAAGTAGACAAAAGTGCAGATGAAGCGTTGGCGCAAATAGAAGAAAACAAATATGCAGAACCTTACGAGAATTCAGGAAAGAAAATAATTAAAATTGGCGCGAACTTTTCTACAGAAGAACGGAATTTAACTGAGTGGAAAATTGTAGAGTAAAAAATAGCCTGCAAAAAACTTTAAAGATAGATAAAACCAACTGCTTGCCATAAATTATGACAAATAGTTGGTTTTCTCCTATAGGGCTTGCAAGCTACTGTTTTGGAATGCACTTTTGTTCCCTTTTATGGTGTATCAAAATAAAGCGATTACGTCATTAAAATTGTGAATAATTGCACGAGCAAGGCAATGCTCTGCGCTGCCAGGTGCTATGGTTCTTATAAAAATTATCTGCGTAAATCGGAAAATTCTAATTAACCGAAACTGATTGCAAATTTGCATTTTCGTGGTTATATTCTATAAGAGTGATTTTATTTTTGTGTAGGGTGAAAAATTAATGGAAACAACAAAAAATGATGCTGGCGAAGTTTTGCCGATTCGTATAGGAATTGATATTGGTTCGACAACTGTAAAAATTGCAGTTCTTGATGATGACGGAAAACTTATTTACGGTGATTATCAAAGGCATCGTGCGGATATCCGCAATACAATCATTACGGTTGTATCTCAGGCATTTGATAAGATTGCAAGCCAGTTTCCGCTTGGGGAAGACCAGCCTTTGACTGTAAAGGTTACAGGTTCCGGCGGACTTTCTGTTTCTCAGTGGCTTAATGTTCCTTTTATTCAGGAAGTAGTTGCCGCAACTACAGCTGTAAAAAAATTGATTCCTCAGACAGATGTTGTAATAGAACTTGGCGGAGAAGACGCTAAAATTACATATTTTACTGGCGGCGTTGAACAGCGCATGAACGGAACTTGTGCCGGCGGAACAGGAGCATTCATTGATCAGATGGCTGCTCTTCTGGAAACGGATGCTTCCGGCTTGAACGAACTTGCACGCGGTTATCAGACTATTTATCCGATTGCCGCTCGTTGCGGAGTTTTTGCAAAAACAGACGTTCAGCCTTTGATTAACGAAGGTGCGCGCCGCGAAGATATTGCCGCTTCTATTTTTCAGGCGGTTGTAACGCAGACAATTTCCGGTTTGGCATGTGGAAAGCCGATCCGCGGAAATGTTGCCTTTTTGGGCGGACCTTTGCACTTTTTGGATCAGCTCAGACAGCGCTTTATAGAAACATTAAAATTAAAAGATGAAGAAATTATTGTTCCGGAAGATTCCCAGCTTTTTGTTGCGGCTGGTTGTGCTTTCAGTGCGGAGCGAAAATTTGACGGTGAAGGCGCCGCTGGTTTCCACTTTCCGACTGTAAAAGAATTCCGTGCAGGTCTAAAAAATCTTGTGGGAGCGGAACTCAGCGAAGTACAACGATTGGAGCCGCTTTTTAATAATGCGAATGAACTTGAAGAGTTCAGAAAGCGTCATGCTCAGGAAAAAGCTGCTCGCGGAAATCTTGAAGATACCCGCGGTCCTGTATTTTTAGGACTTGATTCTGGTTCTACAACTACAAAAGCTGTTCTTATAAATCAGAAAGGTGAAATCATCTGGGATTTTTATTCGCACAATATGGGAAATCCTGTTGAACTTGCGGTAAAAATGCTTAAGGAACTTTATAAAAAACTTCCGAAAGATGTTTACATTGCACGTGCCGTTTCTACAGGTTACGGTGAAGCTTTGTTTCAGGCGGCTTTTGGTGTTGATTCAGGTGAAGTTGAAACTATTGCTCATTTTAGAGCGGCGGACTTTTTTGTTCCCGGCGTAGAATTTTTGCTTGATATCGGCGGGCAGGACATGAAGTGTCTGCGGATGAAAGACGGAGCGATTACTTCCATTCAGTTGAACGAAGCTTGCTCTGCCGGTTGCGGCTCTTTCCTTGACAATTTTGCGAACACAATGGGAATGGACGTAAAAGAGTTCGGAAAAATTGCTCTTATGGCGGAAAAACCTGTTGATTTGGGTTCCCGCTGTACAGTTTTTATGAACAGCCGTGTAAAGCAGGCGCAGAAAGAAGGCGCTTCTGTTGCGGATATAGCAGCCGGTCTTTCTTATTCTGTAATTAAAAATGCACTTTTCAAAGTTATAAAACTGCGAAAGGCCAGCGATATTGGAACAAAAGTTGTTGTTCAAGGCGGAACATTTTTTAATGATGCGATTTTGCGCGCCTTTGAAAAAATTGCAGGCGTAGAAGTTTTCCGCCCGGATGTTGCGGGGCTTATGGGCGCTTACGGTTCTGCCCTTATTGCTTATGACCAGTGGGTTGATTTAACTTCTCCTAAACCGGATGAACCGGTTGGAACTCGCCATGAACTTCATTCCGGAATTGCTTCTTATGAAGAGTTGGATAAATTTCATGTTGATTTGGAACTGCGCCGCTGCGGAAAATGTCAGAACAACTGTCTTTTAACAATCAATAAATTTTCAACCGGAACAGAAACCCGAACATTTATAACAGGAAACCGTTGCGAACGTGGTCTTGAAGTTGAAGGAAATGTAATCGATGCATCCAACAAAAAGAATACAAAGGTTGATGATGTCGGCGAACAGATGCCAAATCTTTTTGAATGGAAATACAAACGGTTGTTTGACTATGTTCCTTTAAAACCTGAAGATGCTCCTATGGGCGATGTTGGAATTCCGCGTGTTCTTAATATGTACGAAAACTATCCTTTGTGGTTTACGTTCTTTACAAAGTTGGGATTCCGCGTTGTCTTAAGCCAGCGTTCTTCCAAAAAAGTATACGAAAAGGGAATAGAAACAATTCCGTCTGAATCAGTTTGCTATCCTGGAAAAATCTCTCACGGACATTTGGTTTCGCTTTTGCAGCGCGGCGTAAAATTTATTTTCTATCCTTGCGCGCCTTACGAAAAGCAGGAAGATTCCGGAGCGGGAAATCACTACAACTGTCCGATTGTAACGAGTTATCCGGAAGTTTTGCGAAACAATGTTGATGAGCTTAGACAGGATTCTTCTATATTATATATGGATCCGTTCCTTCCGATTTATGATAAACCGCGATTAAAGGAACGTCTTTGCGAAGAACTTCTTCCGAAATTTCCTGAACTTTCGGAAAAGAAAATAAATGAAGCGGTTGATGCCGCTTGGAAAGAACAGGAAAAATTCCGTGCGGATTGTCAGCAGGCAGGTGAAGACGCTCTTGAACAGATGATTCGTGCAGGCGGAAATGGTATTGTTCTTGCTGGTCGCCCTTATCATCTGGATCCGGAAATTAACCATGGAATTCCGGAAATGATAAATGGACTTGGCCTTGCTGTGTTTACGGAAGATTCTGTAGCGCACCTTGGCTCTATAGAACGGCCTTTGCGAATTATTGACCAGTGGGTTTACCACAACAGACTTTACCGTGCGGCTTCGTTTGTGAGCGAAATGCCTGATTTGGAACTTGTTCAGCTTACTTCGTTCGGATGCGGATTGGATGCTGTTACCGCAGACCAAGTTGATGAAATTCTGCGTGCAAAAAACAGAATGTATACACTTATAAAAATTGATGAAGGTTCCAACTTGGGTGCAGTCCGAATCAGAATCCGCTCTTTGATAGCGGCTGTAAAGGAACGCCAGCGACATCACAGAAAAATGCCGCCAAAGCATTCTTCCGCTTATCAAAGACAACTTTTTACAAAAGAAATGAAGTATACGCACACAATTATTGGTCCGCAAATGTCGCCGATTCACTTCAGGATTTTGCAAAAAGCGTTCCAGGCAGAAGGCTACAATTTTGTTGTTCTTGATGCAGTTGATCCTAAAGCAATAGAAGCCGGACTTAAATATGTAAACAATGATGCTTGCTATCCTTCAATTCTTGTTGCAGGACAGATGATTGCCGCGCTTGAGTCCGGAAAATACGATTTGAATCATGTTTCTTTGATTATTACACAGACTGGTGGCGGCTGCCGCGCTACGAACTATATCGGATTTATCCGAAGAGCGCTGAACGACGCCGGTTGGGGACAGATTCCTGTAATTTCATTAAGCGCACAGGGTTTTGAATCGAATCCGGGCTTTAAAATTACTCCAGGATTGTTGCATAAACTTTTAATGGCAATTTTGACTGGCGACCTTTTGATGAGAGTTCTTTACAGAACTCGTCCTTACGAAGCCGTTCCTGGAAGTGCAAATGCATTGTATGAAAAGTGGTCTGCGTATGCGGAAAAACAGGTTCAGTCCGCATCTATTCATGGCTATCACAAAATGCTTAAAAATATTGTGAAAGATTTTGATAATCTTCCGCTGAAACCGATAAAAAAGCCTCGTGTTGGCGTTGTAGGCGAAATTCTTGTAAAATTTCATCCTACAGCAAACAATAATATTGTAGAAACAATAGAGCGCGAAGGTGCGGAATGTGTAATGCCTGATTTGACAGACTTTTTCTTCTATACATTCTCTACCGGAATTTTCCGCCACGAACAGCTTGCATTCCCTAAAAAAACGGAACGCAATGCAAGACTTTTGGTTTGGTTCCTTGAACTTTACCGCAGCAAGATGAAAAAATATCTTCGCAAAAGCAGACGCTTTGATGCGCCTAGTTCAATCTATGATTTGATGAAAGGTGTTGATGATATCGTTCAGCTTGGAAATATTACAGGAGAAGGCTGGTTCTTGACTGCGGAAATGGTTGAACTTATACATTCCGGAGCTCCAAGCATTGCTTGCGTTCAGCCTTTTGCGTGTCTTCCAAACCACGTAACCGGAAAGGGAATGATAAAAGAGTTAAGAAGACGTTTTCCGGGCGCGAATATTTCTGCAATTGACTATGATCCGGGTTCTTCGGAAGTAAATCAGTTGAACCGCTTGAAGTTGCTTCTTTCAAATGCGCCTGCCGGCCGCCATCCTGACGAAAACGAAGACGGTGTAATCGTAAATCCTGACGGAACTACAACTCGTCCGGTTGTTAAACTTGCGGAAGGCGCTGCGACATTTACAGATACAGAACCTGTAAGTTCAGCTGAAGCACCGCTGGAAACAAACGGTGTTGAATCTGTTTCTGCGGAAGTGTAGATATTTTTACGGAGATTTTATGAAAAAGCTGGTTTTTGGAATTTTTACAGCATTGTTCTGTTTACCGCTTTTTGCGCTTTACAATACATTTGGGATTCCGGATTCGTCGGAAATACGCAAGGACTTGGTGGAAACTTGGTTTGAAGCGCCTTTGCAAAGCATTCGTATGAACTGCCCGGAAATCCGGACTAACAGTGTCGGGCAAAAATTTCAAATACGGCTTGAAGAAACGGAAGATTCCTTTAATGTTTTTGTTGCTCCTTATGCGCGCATAGAAGTTGATGTTTATTCTGACAAGGGAAAGACAACGGAAGTGCAGGATGTTTATCCGGGCGATGCGCCGGGAAGCTGGCTTTTGGTTCGCGACAAAAAAACAGGAAAACCGCTTAGAATCCGTTATTATTTTGCCGCAGACAGTGAAGTTTTTGTTCAGTTTGTTCCGGCAGGGCGGACTGCCTACTGCGATTATATAATTTTCAGTTGTTATGCGGCAAAAGGTGTGCCTACAGGCTTGCCGCTAAGCCGTTTTTACAGCGCTTCCTTTGAGCAGATTGTAAACTGGACGCAAAATACAATTCCCTGGCAATATGCGAATGTTCATCCGGAAGATTATCACGCAATGCTTCAGATGGCGAACACAATAAAAGAATATAATAAAAATATAGTTCTTGTTGACGATGCAATGTACGATGAGTACGGAAAGCCGGTTTATATTTTAACCGGAAAAAAGCGGGAAATTGATTCTGAATATGCGGAAAAAATAACTGTTTCCGGAGCGGGATATTTGAAATGGATTTCAGATGGAATTGTTGAACCGATTACCGGCGGAAGATTAAAAAGAGAACCGCTTTTGGAGCCTACTGTTGAATACAAGTTAACGGGATTTCAAGGTGTTCTGAGCGAAAAATATGCAGTTTCTTTTTCTTTGGATTGGGTTCGCAATCTTGCAAGTGCGGTTGTTTCTGTTTGTTCCGGCCGGAATTATTTGTACAAAGATTCCGGAGTTGACGTAAAGATAGAGCCTTTTAGCGCGGAGCTTACAGAAAAAGGCTTGAAAAGTTCAAACGGTTATATTGAAAATAACGGATATTCTGTAAAAGCGTTAAAATCGCTTTTATACGTTTTGGCGGCAACGGAACCGCATCTTTTTTATTTTGGTGCAATACGGGAAACAGACCGAAGAAGTCCTGAGGGATATTTGAAATGGATTTCAGATGGAATTGTTGAACCGATTACCGGCGGAAGATTAAAAAGAGAACCGCTTTTGGAGCCTACTGTTGAATACAAGTTAACGGGATTTCAAGGTGTTCTGAGCGAAAAATATGCAGTTTCTTTTTCTTTGGATTGGGTTCGCAATCTTGCAAGTGCGGTTGTTTCTGTTTGTTCCGGCCGGAATTATTTGTACAAAGATTCCGGAGTTGACGTAAAGATAGAGCCTTTTAGCGCGGAGCTTACAGAAAAAGGCTTGAAAAGTTCAAACGGTTATATTGAAAATAACGGATATTCTGTAAAAGCGTTAAAATCGCTTTTATACGTTTTGGCGGCAACGGAACCGCATCTTTTTTATTTTGGTGCAATACGGGAAACAGACCGAAGAAGTCCTGAGGTGAAAGTTTTTAATGAGTGTTGCGTGATTTTTCCGTATTTTGACAGCCAAAAACATTTTAAATGTCTGATTTTTAAAGATGGTGCGGAAATTTCTTTTGATGAATTTTATTCGCGATACTGTAATGATTCAATTTCGCTGGTAAAACTAAAAACTACTGAAGAATTTTTTCCGGCGGAAAAAAGCGGTTCGTGAAAAAGCGGGCGTTGCGGGCGGCGTTTGAGCCCGCAGAAAGGGTAGTCCGCAACGAAGTGCGGACGTAGGGAAAGTCTTTTCCCTTCTAAAAACTATGTATTTTGATGACATAGACTTTTACTATTTTCTGTTTTATTATTTGTTGATATGAAAAAGTTTTTGAGTTCATTTTTTACTTTTCTGCTTGCGGCGGAACTTTTTTCGGCGGGTTTTGAATCCGATATTTCTGTTTTTAACGAACTTTCTTCTGCGTATAACAGCGGATTTTACCCGGGTTGCGTTCAGTATGCGGATAAACTTGTCAGCGTATATCCGGAGTCGGCTTATGCGGGAACCGCACTTTTTATGAAAGGCGAAAGTCTTGCGCGGCTTGGTCAAAATGATGAGGCGCTTGATGCTCTTCTTGAAGCAAAAAATCTTGATTCGGAAGCGGAAATTAAAAAGTCAATTGATTTTTGGCTTGGAAAAGTTTATGAAAGCAAAAAAGATTATAATTCTGCAATTTCTTTCTATTATAAATATTGTTCTGAAGCTGGCGAAAACGGAAAACTTTATCTTTCTGCAGTTTTTAATGCCGGTGGAATTTATTACAGGCAGGAAGAATATGCAAAAGCTGTTCCGAATTTTGAATATGTTTTAAAAAACGGAAAAAAATGTACGATTTCGGAATTTTCTGTTTCGCTTTTAAAACTTGCGGATTCTTACAATAAGAGCGGAAATGCGGAAAAAACTGTTGCGCTTTACAAGAATTTCAGCAAAGATTCGATTCCGCAAAAAGTTTTTTATGCTCTTACCGAATATGTCGGCGATGCTTACGCTCTTAAAAAGGATTATAAAAAAGCGTATGAGTATTATTGCCAGGTTCTTTCAAGCGGTGAAAAATCGCTTGCGGCGAATGCGCTGAAAAAAGCGTACAATGTTTCTTCCGGTCATAAAAATGAAGTCGGCGCGGAACCGGGAAATGTTTTAAAGAATGCGCAGCAAACGTTAAGCGGTTCTCCGGAACTTGTTTCTGAATTTTGGGCAAGACTTGGAACGGACGCTTTTAAGGAAGGCGATTATAAAAAAGCGTCTTCTTATTTTGATGAGGCGGAAAAGAATGAGAGTCCGGAAGTTTTTGAGTACATTCAAATGTACAGAGCGGAAATTGCGGCCGGAAAAAATCCCGATGTAAAGAGTGCGGAACAGGCTGAGCAAAAACTTCTTGCCGCACAAAAAATTCAGTCTGAAATGGAAAATCCTAACTATGTAAATGATTACAACACTCTTCTTGCAAAATATTCGGCATATCAGAATAAATGGGAAGATGTAAAAAAATATGCTTGTTCTGCGGATTCTGAAAATGAGCGGGCGAATTTTTATCTTGCGCTTGCAAACTATAAAACCGGAAATTATGAAAAAACTTCGCAAATTTTACAGAATTCTGATCTTGAACTTTATGCGCTTTCTCTTGCCAGACAGAAAAAATTAAAGGAATCTGCGGCGGTTTATCAGATTTCGGAAAAAAATGGCGGAATGTCGCCGGAAGAACGGTTGAATTATTCAAAAGTTCTTATTCTTTCCGGTCGTTACAAAGAGGCTCAGATCCAGGCAAATAAATGCGGTTTGAATGAGGGAAAATACATTCTTGGACTTGCGCAGTTTAATACAAGAAGCTGGTCTTATGCAGAGCAAAGTTTTGCTGATTTTATAAAAAATGCGGACAGAAAAGATGAAAATCAGCTTGTTGAAATTTCGTATGCGATGTTCTATCAGGGATATTCGCAATACAGACAAGGAAAGTCAAAACTGGCGTATGAAAATCTTGCGGCTTTTATAAAACAATATCCTGTTCATGAACTTTTGTGGAATGCGCAAATAACAGCGGCAAACGCGGCGGTTCAGTTCGGTGGTTATGCGGATGCGAAAAAAATGGCGGAAGCCGCTGTGGAGTCTGCAAAAAATATTTCGGATAAGCAGGAATCTGTTTTGCTGTGTGCAGAAATTTATGCAGATTCAAAAGATTATGATAAATCTGTTGAAATTCTTGCACCTTATTCCGCTCTGAAAAATGAATTCGGTTTAAAGGCGGTTTACCAGACGGCTTTGATTTACGAAAAAAAAGGCGATTATTCTTTGGCTGATAAAAAATTTAAAGAAGCGGCGGATAAATTTTCTGACGAAAAACTTGCCGAAGAAGCGATGTACCGTCGCGCCGAACTTTTTTACAAAACGGAAGATTATTCTTCTGCGCTTGAACGTTTTAATGAATATAAAAACAGATTTAAAAACGGGCAGTTTATTGATGCTTCCTGGTACTATGCGGCTGACTGCATGGCAAAAACAGGAAATGTTTCCGGAGCGATTCTGCAAAATCAGGCGCTTGTGAAAAAAATGCCGGAAAGCACTTATGTTTACGGTGCTGCAAAAAATTTAATTGAACTTTGCCGTTCTGAAGGAAAATATTCCGACGCTTTGCAATATGCGAATTTTCTCTTGCAAAAATTCGGTGGTCAGGCAAAAAGCGACGGAATTGCGCAGACCGCCGAAGAACTTGAAAAACTTGCCGGCGGAAAAGACGAAGCGGTTGTAAAAAAAGAAGCGGAGTATAAAAATCTCGGCGGTAGTAATACACCGGAAGGTCGCAAAGCCGGAACTGAACTTGCGGTTTTGTATGCAAAAAATCCGGAAACTTCAAAAAATGCGGTTCTGCTTGCTCGCCAGCTTCTTGAATTGCAGGAAAAATTCAACAGAAATGATTCGGAAACAAGATATGCGGCGCAAAATGCGGATATTGTTGCGCAGTCGCTCAGAAATGAGCAGAAAAACAAGCAGAGCGCGGATTTGTTCCTGCGTGCGGCAAAATATTACAGAATCAGCGGTGAAAACGAAAATGCCGCGGCGACGATGTATGGTGCATACGATGCTTTCTTGGCGGCAGGAATGAAAGCGGATGCCAATGCGACTGCAAAACAGCTTAATGAACTGTATCCTTCAAGCAGGCAGGCAAAAAGTGCAAGAACAGACAATTAGCAAAAGAATATAAAAATTGCGGAAAACAGGAAAATGGGAAAATATATGAAAGTTTGCAAAAAAAACATTTTGATTTTGGCCAAAATCAAAATGTTTTTTTTGCAAACTTTCATATATTTTCCCATTTTCCTGT
>CAYXDA010000068.1:0-10160 GCA_964463615.1 uncultured Treponema sp. | reverse complement strand
TGACCTTTTTGTTCTGATCCGCTCCAGAAAAGTTGAACCAGCCGCAATATGCGTGCGCATTAACTTCGCGGACTCCGCCTTCGAGCGGACGACCTTTTTCGTCAACTGCGCCGAGTTTTAACATATCCGCCCCACCGCCTAAAGTTTCATAAACAGTTTTATTCGGATCAAGTCCGCTTCGCATCTGGTCAACGTAAACCAATTTTACAGTCGAGCCGACTTTTACTTCGCCGGAATCAGGCTTTTCTCCGCCCGGAAATCCTGCCGCATCAACAATCAGTTTAAAGAGAGTTGTTTTTCCCGCTCCGTTCGGACCTACGATTCCGACAATCGCGCCCGCAGGAATGTGAACATTCAAGTTTTCGAACAAAAGTTTATCGCCATAAGATTTAGAAAGATTTTCAAAATCAATAACTTGGTTTCCAAGTCGCGGACCTGCTGGAATCGAAATCTGCGTGTCTTTAAGTTTCGCTTTGGATTCCTGCGACATAAGTTCGTTGTAGCGAGTAATATGTTCCTTGTGTTTTGCCTGACGACCTTTCGCTCCCATATGAATCCAGTCCAACTCACGCTGAATCTCTTTTTGTCGCGCGGATTCCTGCTTGTTTTCTTGCGCAAGACGGGCATTTTTCTGCTCAAGCCAACTTGTGTAATTTCCCTTGAACGGATAACCTTCGCCACGGTCAAGTTCCAAAATCCAGCCTGCAACTTCATCCAAAAAGTAGCGGTCGTGCGTGATTGCAATTACAGTTCCCGGATAATCGTGAAGATGCTTTTCAAGCCAAGCGACAGTCTCCGCATCAAGATGGTTTGTAGGCTCGTCCAAAAGCAAAATATCCGGCTTTTGAAGAAGAAGGCGGCAAAGCGCAACTCGTCGGCGTTCACCCCCAGAAAGAACGTCAACAACTTGTTCCGGCGGAGGACAGCGCAAAGCATCCATTGCAAGTTCAAGATTGTTATCCAAATTCCACGCATCCAAAGCATCAAGTTTTTCCTGAACTTCACCTTGACGCGCGCAAAGTTTATCGATGTCAGCATCTGGGTCGCCAAAAGCCTCGTTGATTTTATCAAATTCTTCAAGCAAATCGGTAATTTCTTTCACGCCTTCTTTTACTGTTTCCAAAACCGTTTTTCCAGGCGTAAGCTGTGGTTCCTGCTCCAAATAACCGATTGTATAACCTGGAGCAAGTTTTGTTTCACCGGAATAATCTTTATCTATTCCTGCAAGAATTTTAAAAAGAGAAGATTTTCCGGAGCCGTTTTCGCCGATAACGCCGATTTTCGCTCCATAATAGTAAGAAATGCTTACATCTTTTAAAACAATTTTAGTTCCATACGCGCGTGTTACGCGATCCATTGTGTAGATAATTTTTTTGTCGTCGTAAGTTTTTGCCATAAATAGAATTATAATAGAAATATAAGTAAGTTAGAAGTGGTGAAATTATAATCCGCAAAATCTTGATTCCAGTTTTAGTATTTTCTACAAAACGTAATTTTCTAAAAAATCTGCAATTCCGTCATTATTATTGTCATAGCGGGTTTCAAAAGAGCAGATATTTTTTATATAATCCAATCCGTTTTTCATTGCAACTCCGTAAGCACACGAGCGCAACATCGATTCATCATTCATACTGTCGCCAAAAGCCATTGTCTGCTCATGAGCAATTCCCAATTGAGCTGCAAGCCTTAAAATTGAAGCACCTTTTCCAACTCCATGACTCATAACTTCCAGAAAAAATGGCTTTGAAATAAAAATATCTGCGCGACCGTCAAGTTTTTCGCAAAGAAACTCTTTCAGCAACCTTACTTTTTCCGGTTCAGACGGAACCAACATTTTAGGAAAACCTTTTTCAAGAAATTTTTCAAAATCTTCAACAAGTTCAAATTTCAAGTTGCAAAGTTTTGCATCCATTCGAGCCCATTCGCTGTCTTGCCAGGAATAAATTACAGAAGGCGCATAAACAACGGATGGCATTCCGCGATTTTTTGCTTCGTTGTAAACAAATTTTAAAATATCCGTATCAACCTGATTTGTGTAAATTGACTGACGCAAATGCAAATCAAAAATACTTGCGCCGTTAAAAGCAATTATATAGCGCCCCTGTTGCGTTCCTGCAATATTAAGCGCGCGAACATATGGCAAAATGCCATTTTCTGCGCGTCCGGAACAAAGCACAATATAAATTCCCTTTTCAGCAGCCTGCTGAATTGCAGTCAAAGTTCTTGGAGTGATTTTTGTATCTTTATTTAAAAGCGTGTCATCCAAATCAAAGGCAATTAATTTTACGTTCAGTTTAGTTTCCGGCAGTTTCATCAAAAATCCTGTTTTAAAATATTACATTATTTTTCGCTAATCAGAACAGTTCTGCTTTTTATACACAAAAACAAAACTGAATGACAATTCTTTCTATTTACTGCAGCATCATCTGATCATTTGAAAGTTCTTTCTTTTTAATCTGCTTAAACCGCTCTACAATATCATCCATAGTCAAATTTGCTTTTTCTTCGCCGTTAATATCCAGAATAATTTCGCCATCATCCATCATAATAAGACGATTTCCGTAATCAAGAGCGTGTTTCATATTATGAGTTACCATCATAACAGTAAGATTATACTCTTGCGCAAACTGACGGGTAAGTCGCATAACTATATCTGCATTTGTCGGATCAAGCGCCGCAGTATGTTCATCTAATAAAAGCAAATCCGGCTTTGACATGACTGCCATCAGCAAAGTCAATGCTTGTCTTTGTCCGCCACTGAATTGGTTCACATTATCATTAAGACGATTTTCAAGTCCCATATCAAGAATTTTCAGTTGGGTTTTAAAATATTCGCGCATTTTACTGTTCAAGCTGATTTTTAAACCTTTCCAACCTTTTTTACTGCAAATCATCATATTGTCTTCAAGGCTCATTTTTCCGGCTGTACCCAAAAGAGGATTTTGAAAAATTCTTCCGATATAGCGGGCGCGCTTATACTCTCTGTCAAAAGTAATTTCTCTTTTTTCTTCATCCAAAAAAATATGTCCGCTTTCCGGTTTTAAAGTTCCGGCAATAGCATTGTACAAAGTTGATTTTCCGGCACCGTTCGAACCGATTACAGTAATAAAATCACCTTTATTAATTTTCAGATTTATATTTTTCAGCGCATGATTTTCATCCGGAGTTCCTTTATTGAAAATAACATTCAGATTTTGAATTGTTATCATTTTTCACCTCCGTTTGATTTTTCTTCAGTTTCAATATTTGCATCAATTTTCGCAGGTCGTTTAAAATGAATTTTCCAATCTTTTTTACTCTGAATATTTGAAATAACAAGACAAATAATAATCAGAATTCCGGTAATCAGTTTTAAATCGTTCGGAGTAAGATTTACAAAATGACCATATTTTCTTGCAATCAACATAAGTCCGCGGTAAATAATTGAACCAATAAGAACGCGCAAAGTTTGCCAACCGATTTTATTTGAGCGGATAATAAATTCGCCAAGCATAAGAGAGGCAAGCCCGCTAACAATAACGCCAGTTCCGCTTCCAACATCTGCAAAACCGTTATACATTGCAGCAAACGCTCCGGCAAGCGCAGCCAGACCGTCGCCAAAGCAAATACCGATTCCGCGCACAATCTGCGGATTCACACCTTGACTGACAATCATCTGCTCATTTGCGCCCAACGCTCCCATTGTAAGTCCCAAATCAGTATGAAAAAACAAATCAAGAAGCGATTTTAACACAATTATAAAAACTATTAAAAATAAAAGAATCCCGACTTCACTTGGAAGAGATGGAAAACGTTCTGTAAAAAAAGCTGTAATCTTGCTGAAAATCGTTTGTATACGCAAAAACGAAACATTTGCGCGGTTGTTCATTATCCGCAAATTAACAGAATAAAGCATTGTCATCATTAAAATGCCGGCAAGCAAATCCGGAATGCGCAACTTTGTATAAAGCATTGTTGTACAAAGCCCCGCAAGACAACCACCAACAAACGCAATCAGCAAAGCAACTGACGGCGGCACCCCGTTCAAAAGGCAAGCTGCAAGAATACAACCGCCCATAGGAAATGCACCATCAACCGTCATATCACAGAAATTCAAGGTTCTATACGAAACAAAAACTCCAAGAACCATAATTCCATAAATAAAGCCTTCAATAAGAACAGTTTCCAGCATCTTTATTTTTCTTCCAATTTTCCGTTTTGAATAATGTAAGTCGCCTGAGCCAAATATTCTTCAGGAATTGTAATTCCGCAAAGTTTTGCCGCATCCAAATCAAAAAGCAAATCCGAATCAGAAGGTTTTGTCATAAAGCGAACAGGTATTTCACTCGGTTTTGCACCATTCAAAATCTGCACAACCATTTCGCCGGTAGCAACACCAGCTTTGTAATAATTAAAACCGGAAGCCATAAAACAGCCGCCGTTTTTTGCACCTGTAACATCGCCTGAAAAAATAGGCTTTTTGGCTTTGTTAAAAACGCTGACCAAAGCCGGAAGCGCACTAAAAACGGTATTGTCCGTTGTAAGATAAATTCCGTCTACACGATCAACAATTGCTTCTGCGGCTTGCTTTACTTCCGAAGAAGTGGAAATTGACTGTGTAACAAGCTCAAGACCTGCTTCTTTACAACCTTTTTCTACAAGTTTCAATCCTGAAAGAGAATTATCTTCGCTGGAAGTGTAAATATAACCAAGAGTTTTTATTCCGGCAATCTGTTTGAAAAGTTTAATGTGCTCAGCGGAAGGAAGTTCGTCGCTCATTCCGGTAACATTTCCTTCTCCGTGTTCCAAAGTTGTAACAAGACCAGCCCCAAGAGGATCTGTTACAGTTCCAAAAACAACTGGAATATCTTTTATTGTAGTTGCAAGCGCAAGAGCAACTGGAGTTGCAATTCCAACAGCAACATCAACTTTTTCATCTTTGAATTGAGCAGCAATCTGATTGGCTGTATTAACATCGCCGTTTGCATTCTGCAAATCATAATCAGCGTTTATTCCAGCCGCTTTTATAGCATCAATAACACCGCGTTCAATATCATCAAGAGCAACGTGCTGTACAATTTTTGCGATTCCAATTTTTACAGTTTTTCCAGATTCAGAAGTTCCGGAAACATTAGCAGACTTTTTATTGCAGCCCGCAAAGAACAAGCAAGCAAATGCGCTTGCAATTAATATAATCTTTTTCATTCTTCAATTATAACTGTTCTTATTGGGAGAAACAAGAGTTTATTTAAACTCGGTGCATTGCGCTGAAAACTTTTTCAGCCATTACATTGATTTCTACACCCATTGCGTCTGCTTTTTTAGCAAGTTCACTTCTGAGTTCGTCAATAGCAATGTCAGCCTTTTCAAAATCAACCATCATCATCATAACAAAATTACCAGAAAGAATTGTCTGAGTAATATCTGCAATATTTATTTTGTGTTCAGCAAGGAAAGAACTTACATCCGCAATAATTCCAACCTTGTCGCTTCCTACAACTGTAATAATAGCGTTCATAATTACATTCTACTCCATTTCCAATTGCGTTTCAATAAACTTCAGAGGTTCAACGCGGCCGCCTTCAAAAGTAAAAGTGATTTCATCACCGATAACATCCGCCACAACAGTTCCTCCTTTGCTGAGTTTACCAAAAAGAACCTCGTCCACAAGCGGATTTGCTATGTTTTCGTCCACCGCCCTTGCAAGATTTCTTGCGCCCATCTCGCGAGAATAACCAAGTTCAAGCAACTTTTGTTCGCAACGCTCCGTAACAAAAAGTCGGACTTTTTTTGCAGACAAGCGTTCTGCAAGTTTTTTCCACTCTTTGCGAACAACGCTCAAAACGTTTTCTTCCGTAAGATGCGCAAATGTAACAATCGCATCCAGACGGTTTCTGAATTCCGGAGCAAATTCTTTTTCCACGGCATCCAGCAAATCAATACTGTCGCTTTCAAAAGAAAATTTATTTTCAGTTCCAAATCCAAGAGCTGGTTTTTCCAAATCCCGCGCACCCGCATTGCTTGTCATAATTATTATGCTGTTTCTAAAATCCGCTTTTCGGCCTTGGTTGTCAGTAAGAAATCCGTAATCCAAAACTTGCAGAAAAACGTTGTAGATATCGGGATGAGCCTTTTCAATTTCATCAAACAAAATTACAGCATGCGGATTTTTGCGAACATCATCCGTAAGAAGACCGCCATTTTCATAGCCGACATAACCAGCCGGAGAACCAATCAGGCGGCTTACAGTATGACGTTCCTGATATTCACTCATATCATAGCGCAAAAGCACAACTCCAAGTTCTTTCGCAAGGCTGCGGGCAAGTTCTGTTTTTCCAACTCCGGTCGGTCCGACAAATAAAAAACTTGCATCCGGCTTATCCGGATTTTTAAGCCCCGCACGACTTCTTTTTACCGCTTTCACAACCTGTTCAATTGCTTTATCCTGACCAAAAATCTGCGACTTCAAGTCTTTTTCCAGCGTTATCAGCTTATTCTTTTCTGCTCCCGCCAGATTCTGAACAGGAACATGCGCAATTTTAGCAACAACCTGTTTTATGATAGAAACATTTACAGTTGGCGTTACCGTATATTCAGTTACAGCCGGGCTATTTTCATCTGCAAGTTGAATTTTTGCAATCGGAGTTCCTTCAAAACCTCCGTTCCTTTGAATCTTTAAAAGAGAACCTGCCTCATCAATTATATCAATAGCTTTATCCGGCAAACGTTTGTCTGGAATATATTGAACAGAAAGCTCAACTGCCGCTTTGATTGCGCTTTTTTGATATTTCACATGATGATATTCTTCAAATTTTGGCAAAAGTCCATTAAGAATTTTCTCCGTTTCTTTTGATGACGGTTCCAAAATATCAACTTTCTGAAAACGCCTTGAGAGAGCACGGTCTTTTTCAAAATTTTTTGAATATTCTTCAAATGTTGTTGAACCGATAACACGCAACTTTCCCGTTGTAAGTGCAGGTTTTAACATATTTGCCGCATCAATATTCGAATTTCCGTTGGAACCGGCACCCATAATCATATGAATTTCATCAATAAACAAAATTGCATTTTTCTTTGCAGCAATTTCATCCACAACAGCATGAAGTCTTTCTTCGAAATCTCCGCGGAATTTTGCCCCTGCCAAAAGCAACGCAATATCAAGTGAATAAATTTTGCTCTGCTTTAATTCCGCAGGAACTCTGCCCTCTACAATCCGCTGGGCAAGCCCTTGTGTAACAGCAGTTTTCCCAACGCCTGCATCACCTACATGAAGCGGATTATTCTTTGCTCTTCTGCAAAGGATTTGAATTGTGCGGTCTATTTCCTCTTCTCTTCCAATAAATTTGTCGTACTTGCCATTACGTGCTTCTTCCGTCATATCAATGCAAAATTTTTCAAGCGCTGATTTTTTGCCTTTTTCCTGCGCTCCAGTTGAATCAAAGCCCGGCTCGCCGGAAAAGCCATTTTCCTGCGAAAACTGAGCGGACGCATTTTTCAAGCGCGAAATAATTTCCAAAAGCTTCATCCTGTCCGTTCCGTTGCGAAGCAAAAAATAAGAGCAATAATTTTTCTTTTCATCCAGCATACTTACCAGAACATCTGTAATTTCCAGAACACTTCTGCTGCTGGAAACACAATGAAAAACCGCACGGTTCATAACAGACTGAAAACCAAGCGTTTCCTGCGGCGGTTTATCTGCTGAATCCGCATCGTCCGAGCGGACCGGAATTTTTGTTTGAAGATATTCAGTCAAATCTTGTTTTAGCGGCTCAATTCTGCATCCTGAAGAATTAAGAATTTCGCAAAGCTGATCAAATTCCAAAATAGCCAACAACAGATGTTCCGGCGTAAAAAATTCATGATTTGACTTTTTTGCAATAAGCAAACCTTCTGAAAGAATTTTTCCCAACAACGAACTTATTTTCATGCGCGTTCAACCTCTATTCTTAGCGGAAAACCATTTTTTCTTGCACGGGCAGTCGCCATGTTAGCACGAGTCATTGCAATATCATAAGTATATGACCCGACAACACCTGTTCCGGAATTATGAACAGATTCCATTATTACAACCGCTTCCGGTTCAGGCTTATGAAAAATCTGCACAAGAATTTCCACCACAAAATTTTTCGGCGTAAAATCGTCGTTAAAAATAATAACCTTGCATTCCGGCGGCTCTTCAAAATCAACAGTTTCTACAGTTCCAGCGCCAACATGCAAAGATGACATTTGTTCTGACATATTTTAAATATAAACAATAAAACAATAATCTGCTACAATAAAAAATATGGCAAAAAAGAATTTTTTTTCAAATTTAAGAATAACTTACAATGCTCCTGTCACATTGACTTTTGCTTTGATTGCAGCCGTAATCCTTTTGTTAGACAGCAGATTTTTAAATCATACTTTAATTCCTGCATTTTTCACTTGTCCAGGCGCAGCTTCTGAACCAGGCTTCAATGCCGGAAATCTTATTGATTATTGCAGACTGATTTTTCATATTTTTGGTCACAGCGACTGGAATCATTTTTTGGGAAACATGGCATTCATTTTGCTTTTGGGACCTGTTATTGAAGAACGTTACGGTTCTCCACTTTTGATATTAATGATGACAATAACTTCTCTTGTAACTGGAGTTTTGAACGTGTGCTTCAGTCCATCACAACTTTTAGGTTCCAGCGACATAGCGTTCATGCTGATTCTTTTAGCTTCTTTTACAACAATTTCAAAAAGCGAAATTCCGCTTTCGTTTATATTAATTTTAATTCTTTATATTGGCCGCGAAATTTTAAATTCAGGAAAAAATGAAAACATATCCACATTGGCGCACATTGCAGGCGGAATTTGCGGAAGCATGTTCGCATTTTTAGCAACACCGCGTCCAAAAACAGGAAAGAATCCCAAAACTGAAAAATCTGAAAAAGAGGAAAAAAGCACAACAAGAACTTCTTATCCGCGACCGGCCTACGGCTATGGAAATATACAAACTGAAAGCAAAAGCAGAGCAAATGAACGGACTGAAAACAGCAATCCAAAGAACAAAAAAACAAGTTCCGGGAATTTAAACTCAGACGATACAACTGTTATAGGTTCAATTGAACTTTAAAGCGCAAAGAGACGGCAAGAAAAATGACGAAAACAGAACTTTTTGCAATATGCACATTTTTATTTTTGACCGTTTCATGCACAAGCACAAATCTGAATTCCTCCATTACAAAACTTCCTGACTGTGCGGAAAACGAAATTGCTTTTGTCGATTATTTTGGCGATGTTCAAGTCTGCGAAATCAATGCGAACATAAAAAAGAACGAATACAATCCTGAACTTTTCCGCCGCAAAAAATCAAAAATGTTTTACGACGACGAAAATTACAAAATTCGGCAAGGAATTGACATTTCGCGGCACGACAAAAAAGTGAATTGGAAAAAAGTTAAAAAGAACGGATTTGATTTTGTAATTTTAAGAGCGGCCTGGCGCGGATATGAAAGCGGAATTTTGCACGAAGACGAAAACTTTAAGAAAAATATTCAAGAGGCGATTTCCGCCGGATTTGATGTTGGCGTTTACGTTTTTTCGCAGGCGATAAATGAAAAAGAAGCCGAAGAAGAAGCAACCTTCGTTTTAGATTTGATAAAAGATTATAAAATTACGCTTCCAGTTGTTTTTGACCCGGAAAACATCGGCTGGGACGAAGCAAGAACCGACAACATTTCGGGCGAACAATTTACAAAAAACGCGATTGAATTTTGCAGCAAAATAAAAGAAACCGGCTACGAACCAATGATTTACGCAAATCTAACTTGGCAAATGATGCGCTTGGATTTAGAACAACTTTCCGAATACAAAATGTGGTACGCAGACTATTCAAACATTCCGCAAACTCCGTACCATTTTGATTTTTGGCAACACTACTCTCCAAAACGAGTTTCCGGCGTTCAAAAAAAATGCGATGTAGATATTATGATTGAAAAGCGCGGAGAATAAGGCTCCATTTCGGTGGTTGAGCCTGTCGTCCGCTTGCGCACGAAGCGTAGCGAAGTAACCACCGAGGAGCAATGCTACGTTGTGGTTTCGAGAACCTCAACCACCAGAAGAAACCGTCATGCTGATCCTGAATCAAGTTCAGGATGACATTCAGCATCTCATTATCAGATTCCGAATCAAGTTCGGAATGACCGAATTAT
>CAYXDA010000067.1:0-10275 GCA_964463615.1 uncultured Treponema sp. | reverse complement strand
GATGAACAAAACATAGAAACTTCGCCTTCCCTTTGACAACACAGCAGATAAAAGTTAAAATAAAATGACATTTTGTTAAAAAGTGTCATTTTGTTTTATGAGGTTTATTTCATTTCAGGAGATTAAAATGGAAAATGTAAACGAAGGAAAAAAGATTCTTGTGACAGGCGCGTCCGGCGGAATTGGTCGAGCAGTTGCTGTTGAAGCGGCAAAAGCCGGATATTATGTTATTTGCCATTACAACGGAAGCCAAGGAAAGGCTGAAGAGACTTTGGCGCAGATTAAAGCGGCTGGCGGAAACGGCGAACTGATTCAGTTTAATGTTTCTGACCGCGAGGACTGCAAGGCAAAACTCGGCGATTTGACAAAAAGGCTTTCTGAAAACGGCGAGATTCTTTGGGGCGTTGTGAACAATGCCGGCGTTACACGAGACAACACTTTTGCAGGACTTTCCGGCGAAGACTGGGATAAAGTTATCCACACAAATCTTGACAGTTTTTATAATGTTTTAAGTCCGCTTATTATGACAATGGCGAGCCGAAAGAACAAACGTGGCGGACGAATCATTACAATGGCTTCTGTCAGCGGAATCATCGGAAACCGCGGACAGACAAACTATTCTGCGTCTAAAGCGGGAATTATTGGAGCGACAAAAGCGCTGGCAGTTGAGCTTGCAGGACGAAACGTTACTTGCAATGTGATTGCTCCAGGCGCGATTGAAACAGAAATGACTGCGAACATTATTCCGGAAGCAAAGGAAATTATGCTCAGCACAATTCCGATGAAACGAATGGGAAAACCTGAAGAAATCGCGGCGGCGGCGGTTTTCCTTTTAAGCGAAGGCGCGTCTTATATAACAAGACAAGTTATAACTGTTGACGGCGGAATGGTAGGCTGAAAAGGGTTTTAGGGGAAAACGGAGTTTGCCCCTAGGCGAAGGGGTAGCGGAAAAGGCAACAAAGCGGAGCAAATGACACTGCTTGCAGAGACATTTGAGAAGCGACTTGCCTTTGCAGCGAGGGGAAGGCTTTCCCCGACAAAATTAGATAAAATAGTATTTATTGAGATTGTCAAAATCGACTGCTAAAATTTGGTCATTTCGACAGGCTCAATGACCAGAAAGGAACTTATATGGAATTTACAAAACCAAACGGAAAGCGTCGTGTTGTAATTACAGGCGCAGGAATGATATCTGGACTTGGTGAATCATGGGATGAAGTTTTTGATCAGCTTAAGTCTTATAAAAATTGTATTAAAAATATGGAAGAATGGCACGATATTATGGGAATGAATACGCATCTTGCGTGTCCTGCAAAAGGTGAAATTCCGAAATATCCGCGAAAACTTATCAGAGGTATGGGACGGGTTGCGATTTTGTCTTACCATACTTCGCAGTTGGCTCTGAAAATGGCTGGCCTTTTGAACGAAGACGGAACGATTGTGGAAGAATGTCAGAACGGACGAACTGGAGTTGCTTACGGTTCTTCAATGGGTTCGTTCGATTCAATTGAGGAGTTGACTTCTGTAATGGCGGAACGTTGTACTGCGAAAGTAAATTCTTCTACTTACATAAAATGTATGCCGCACACTTGCGCAGCGAATATTGAAGTAACTTATCATTTGCGCGGAAGAATGATTGTAACGAGCGAGGCTTGTACTTCTGGTTCGCAGTCGATTGGTTACGGCTACGAAACAATTGAAAATGGACTTCAGGATATGATGATTTGCGGTGGCGCGGAAGAACTTTGTCCGCCTGATGCTGCAATTTTTGACCAGCTTGGTTCAACTTCTATTTTGAATGAACATCCGGAATGTACTCCTAAGCCTTTTGATAAAGATCGTGACGGTCTTGTTATTGGCGAAGGCGCTGGAACTTTGATTCTTGAGGATTTGGAACACGCAGTTAAGCGCGGCGCAAAAATCTATGCAGAAATTGTTGGATTCGGAACGAATACGGATGGAACTCATATTACAAGTCCTAACAGCGAAACGATGGGAATTTGTATGCAGTTGGCGCTTGATTCTGCAGGTTTGAAAGCTGACCAGATTGCTTATGTAAATGCGCACGGAACTTCTACTCATCATGGTGATATCGCGGAAACAAATGCTACTGCAAAAGTTTTTGGAAGAAAAGTTCCGATTTCTTCTACAAAATCGTATATTGGTCATACTTTGGGAGCATGTGGTGCGGTAGAAGCTTGGCTTACAATCAATATGATGAACGAAGGTTGGTTCCATCCTACATTAAATTTGAAAAATGTTGATCCTGAATGTGGAGATTTGGATTACATTGTGGATGAAGGCCGCAAAATGGATGCGGAATACGTAATGAGCAACAACTTTGCGTTTGCCGGAATAAATACTTCGCTTATTTTTAAGAAGTGGGAAAACAACTAAGATATAAAAAAAGGTTGTTCGTTGTGAAGTGTACTTCATTTATGAACAGCCTTTTTTTGTTACTTTTTGAACATCTTTGTCGTTTTTATATTATATGAAACGTTTTTTTTTAATTCCGCTTATTTCGTTTTTGTTTTTTTCAGTTTTGACTGCGGAACCTTCTCTTGAAGGTTTTTTACAAAATGATTTGGAATTAAAAAATCTTGCACTTGAAGTAAAAAAATCTGTTTTAGCAAATAAAAATCTTTCCATTGAAAATGGAGTTGATATTACACTTTCTACCGGAACTGCAAATTTTCGTTTTGATGGCGATGATTCGAGCGTTTCTTTTAATCCTTCTGCAAAACTTTCTGTTTCGCAAATAAGTAATCTATCTGTTTCTGCTTCTTCAAAAATAAAGCTGGATAACGGAAGAAATAATTCTTCAGATACATCTGTTTCTGTTTCGCTTGATTTGATTTCCGGATTTATGATGGAACGAAAAATTGCGCTTTTAAAATCAGAGCGGGAAGTTTTGATTGCAAAGCGGAATTTGCAAAACCGTGCGCTGGAAGCAGAAAAAGAATATTATTCTAAATTAAAGTCTTTGTTTTCGGCTGCAAGTGAAATTTCTGTGTCGCAAAACAATCTTTATGATGATACAGTTGATTTTGATGAAATAAAAGCAAAAGGTTATTCAAGTTCTTCTGCAAAATATAGACAGGCAGAATTAAAAGTTCTTTCTGATAATCATGAAGTTGAAACAAAAATTCATGAACTTGAACACGATTGTGCAGTATTTGCGTCTGAGTGTGGAATCGCATTTGAAGCTGGAACAAATCCGGCTGATTTTTTGCCTAAGGAAATTCCGCAAACAGAACCGATTGATATTTTAAGTTTTCAAAAAAAGTTTTATACAAAGATTGAAGAAGCGGAATATAAACATAAGCTTGCAGCAATGGAACGCGATTCGGAAAAAATTTTTTCTTTGGCGGCAACAGCAGGTTACACTTTTAAGAATTCAAATACAGCTTTTTCAGATGATGATTCGGAAGCCGACACAATTGATGTGGGAATTTCTGCAAATTATAAAGGAATTTCTTTTGGAGCGGGTGTTTATTTGCCGACAGACGGAGAAAATCCGACTTATTCAGCAAGCGCAAGCATAAATCCGAATTCTTTCAGAACTGCAAAAATAAAAAAACAGACGGACTTTATGAATAAAGAGCAGGAACTGATTGCAATTCAGTCAGCGGAAAATGATTATGATACAGATGTTGTTGATAAGCAAACTGAATTGGAAGATATAAAATGGTCAAAAGAAACTAATTTAAAAACTTACGAAATGTATGTAAATCTTGCAGATGATATGCAGCGTCTTTTAAAACAAGGAATTGTAAAAGAAACTGAATATTTGGATGCGTTTGCGAACAAAGAACTTTATCGTTTTAAACTTTTGATAAACGATATTGATATTATAATTTACAATAATGAAACAAAACTTTTGTTTTGCCGGGATGATGAACTTAAAAAATAAGGAAAATATGAAAAAAAATGATATAAAAAAAAGTCCGCTTAAAGTAAAGATCTTAATTTTTTGTGCGGTTTTTATCGTGATTGTTTTTTCCGGACTTGTAGTTGCGCGGAAAATATTAAATAAAAATTCCTTGGATTCAACATTTTACGCTGTAAGAAAAGAAATTTATGAAAATTGCATAGAAATAGCGGGTACTGTTTCTGCTGCGGAAGAGCAGACGTTGCAGGCTCTGAGTGATGGTACTGTAACCGCGGTTTACGTAAAAGCCGGTGATAAAGTAAAAAAAGGAGATGTTTTAATTCAACTTGATGATACAACAGAGCAATATAATTTGGCAAAGCACGATTACGATATGCAGGTTACAAGGGCGAATGGTTCTGCGAAGGAATACAAATTGATGCAGACAGAGAGGCTTTCGCTTGTTCAAAAAATTTCTGACCGACAGATTGTTGCTACTTTTGACGGATTTATTGCAGATTTGGATGTTTCTGTAAATGATTCGCTCGAAGCAAAAGATTCTGTAGGAACTATTGTAAATGTAGACTATCTTACGGCAGATGTTGAAGTTTCGGAAACAGATGTTTCAAAATTAAAGGTTGGGCAAAAAGTTGAATTTACATTTCCTGCTTATACCGAAAAAAAAGTTTATGGATATGTTGTAAGTTGGCCTGCAATTGGAGAAGTTACAAGTCGCGGTGCAACGATTGTAAAAGCAAAAGTTCGAATTGACGAATATCCAAAAGAGATTTTGCCGAATTTTTCTTTTACGGGGAAAATTCAAATTACTGAACCGCAAGAAAATCTTGTTGTTGAACGTTATGCTGTTGCTTATGAAAATGGATCTGCCTACGTAGAAATTGCAAAAGTTAATAAAAAGATACTGGTAAAAGTTAGTCCATACGGTTCAGAATATGTAAAAATTTTAGAAGGCTTGGATGGTGGAGAAATTTTAAAAGCGCAGTCTGTGGCAAAGCAGAGCGGATGGAACAGACGTGCTGGTTCGGGTGGAAATTCAGGAGCAAAAGTAAACAGAACAGGTGGTGGCGGAGCAGGCGGGCCTCCTCCTGGGAGATTTTAAAATGAATCAAACTGTTGAAACAACCAAATCTTCTGAAAAAACTGTAATCAGAATGGAAAACGTTTGGCGCATTTATAAAATGGGCGAAAATGAAGTTAATGCGCTGCAAGGAATAAATTTTAGCGTAAAACAGGGTGAGTTTCTTTCTATAATGGGACCTTCTGGATCCGGGAAGTCAACTTGTATGAATATGATTGGTTGCCTTGATAAACCGACTTCTGGAATTGTTGAAATTAATGGAAAGCAAACTGCAACAATGACAGAAAAGGAACTTGCAGCCCTTAGAAATAAAACAGTAGGATTTGTCTTTCAGCAATATCATCTTTTGCAAGGCTTGACAGTTCTTGAAAATGTAATGCTTCCGCTCCGATATCAGGGCATTGAAAAAAATCGGCGGGCGGAACTTGCAAAGGCTGCGCTTGAATTGGTCGGGCTAAAAGAACGGATTTCACACCGTCCGTATGAACTTTCCGGCGGACAAAAACAGCGCGTTGCAATTGCGCGCGCTATGGTTACAAAACCCAATATAATTCTTGCAGACGAACCTACCGGTGCTTTGGACAGCAAAACAGGAATTGCGGTTATGAATCTTTTTAAAGATATTAATAAAAGCGGAACGACAATTGTTATTGTAACGCATGACCCGCGTATCGGCGAAAGTACAGAGCGTTGTATTCGTATTTTGGACGGAAAAATCCAATCGGATTCAATAAATCGGAATATAAAAATTGCGGAGGATTATGATGTTTGAAGATTTTGTTGACGCTCTTCAAAATTTTCGGCGCAATAAAACAAGAACATTTCTGTCTCTTTTAGGTGTGGTCATTGGAGTCGCATCCGTAATAATAATTACAAGTATGGGAAAAAGTTCTTCCCAGCAGATTAAAGATACGTTCGGCTCTTCGGGATTGGATGTTGTTAGTATTTCAAGCGGTTTTATGCGGCGAAACAGAGATGCAGTTTCAATTACATTTGATGAGTCATTCCGTAAAAATCTTTTTGAAAAAGTTCAAAATATAAAAAAAATTTGGTATAAAAATATTTTAAGTGCGACAATTTCTTATGCGGAAACAAGTTCTAATATAAATTGTAACGCTGTAGAATCAGGTTATCTTGAAATGTATGGTCTTGAACTCTCTTCTGGTCGTTATATAAATGTAACGGACAATCAGGAAGGAAGCCAAAAAATCATTTTAGGAAGTGCAATTGCAGAAGCTCTTTTTCCGTCCGGTGATGGAATTGGAAAGTACGTTCTTTTGACAAGCAATAAAATCTCTTTTAATTTTCAAGTTATCGGAATTCTAAAAGAACAATCATCCGGAATGGAAGACTCTACAAATTCTGCATATATTCCCCGCGGTTTTTATTCAAAAAAGATAATTCCAAATCCAGCCGCAAGCAGCGTTATGGTTCAGGCCGTTTCTGTGGAAAAAGCTACTTCGCTTGCAAAAACGTTGGAATCGTATTGCGAAGATCTTTCCGGAACTTCCTATTCGGTAAATGTAATGTCAATGCAAACAATGATAGAAAACCTTAATTCAATTACAACGACATTGAGCGTTATGCTTAGCGCTATTGCCGCGATTTCTCTTTTAGTCGGCGGAATTGGAATTATGAACATAATGATTGTGACAGTTACGGAGCGAAAGCAGGAAATTGGTATAAGAAAAGCGTTAGGAGCAAGTCCTGCGGATATCCGCCGCCAATTTTTAGTGGAATCCGCTTCCATTACGCTGATAGGCGGAATCTTGGGAATAATACTGGGAATTGTTGTTAGTCTTGCAGTTGAATGGGTAAAAAATCAGGCTTTTATAATAAGTTTTTCAGCTTGCATAATAAGTTTTGTTTTTTCAGTTTTTGTGGGAATATTTTTTGGATTGAATCCGGCGGCGCGTGCTGCAAAATTGAATCCGGTAGACGCGCTTTCCGGTGAATAAGAATAAGATAAAGTTTAAGCGAATAGATATTTCTATTTCTGGCCGCTTAAATTTTCATTCTTTTACCATTGCAACATCAAGGCGATTGAACGGAATATTAATACCTTTTTCATCAAAAGTTTCTTTTATTGCCGTGTAAACTTCGTTCTGTACTTGAGCAAAATTTTTTGGTTCAAACCAGACTGCCAGCGTAAGATTTATTCCGCTGTCGCCAAATCCGCTGTACCATGCAGAAGATGCGGGCTCTTTTAAAACGGAAGGACATTTTTCCGGAACATTTTTGATTGTTTCCAAAGCAAAGCTCATATCTGTTGAATAATCAATTGGAACAACAAAAAGAAATCTTCTCTTATCAAAAAAACTGTTGTTCTGAAAATTTGAATTTATTATAGAACTGTTTGGTATGCGGATTAATTGATTGTTTGGCGTATGAATTTTTACAGAAAGCAAACCTACGGAATCAACTGTGCCGGAAACGCCAGCGACTTCAATAACATCACCGACTTTCATAGTTTTTTCGCCAAGAACAAAAAGTCCGCTTATAAAATTGCTGACCGACGTTTGAGCCGCAAAACCGACCGCAACTCCCGCGATTCCGGCCGCTCCCCAAATTGCACTAAGTTTTATTCCGAATAAACTAAGAATGTACATTATTACAAGCACATAAAAAACGTAGGAAATCAGTTTTGAAATTGTTTTTGCGGCCGTTTCAGAAACTTTTCCTGCTGAAATTTTTTTTATGGCGTGCTTTATAAGTTTAAAAACAAGCCACATCAGTAGAATTACAAGAACCGCACCTATAATTTTAAAAAGATTGTGCCAAGTTAGGAAAGTTTTTAAATATTCCAAAAATTGCGAAGAAATTTTTCCTACAGTTTCGTTAGCGGCTGTTGCTGCTGCTTCTGTTACGTCGTGCAATATATCTGACTGTTCTTCCATTTTTTATCTTCTATTACTCAAATTTACAAAATCTTAATTAAACAAATTTCTAAAATAAGTAAAAATCGCAAGTCCGCCGCAAAATCCTATAAGCATCATAAAAAGGCTGGAAAAAAACGAACCGAAAATTTCACCGTAAATATGTCTTTTCACTTCTTTCTTTTTTTCTTTTAATTCTTTCTTAGCCTGTTCAGCTTTCGCTTTTTTTTCTTGTTCTAATTCTTCTTTTTCTTCAGCATCCATAAATATGACCCCTTGTTATAGCATAAACTATTTTATTCCATAATTAAAAGTTGTCAATTTATTTTTGGATATAAAAAAGGGGCGCCTGCCCCTCGTTCCAACCGCCTGCGGCGTTTTCCACTGCCCCCTCTTGCATAGGACGGGCGCTTCGCTGGTCCTGATTTTAGTAAGAATTGCTTTCCTTTAATTGTGTTTGCAAATATCATTAATAATACATTCTTTACATTTAGGATTTTTTGCAGTGCAAACGTATCTTCCGTGAAGAATAAGCCAGTGATGCGCATGTACCATATATTCGCTGGGAATACGTTCTAAAAGACTTTTTTCAACAAGTTCAGGCGTGTTGCCTTCTGCAAGACCTATTTTTGGGCAGATGCGTAAAAGATGTGTGTCAACAGGCATTGTCGGTTTGCCAAAAACTACATTAAGCACAACATTTGCGGTTTTTCTGCCAACACCGGGCAGGCTTATCAGCGATTCTCTGCTGTCTGGAACAATACCGTTAAAATCGCTGATAAGTTTTTTGCTAAGTCCAAAAACGTTTTTGCTCTTTGCGTTGCTTAGCCCTATGGGTTTTATGTATTCGGCGATTTTGCTCTGTCCGAGAGCGCACATTTTTTCCGGAGTATCCGCAATCTTAAAAAGCGGTTCGGTTACTTTGTTTACGCTCTTGTCTGTTGTTTGCGCAGAAAGCACAACCGCAACCAACAGTGTGTAAGGCGAATAATAATTCAACTCCGGTTTTGGTTCCGGATTTTGCGCTTTAAATCGTTCAAAAACAGTTTTTATTTCTGATTCAGAAAGAAGCATATTCTTACTTTCTTTGCAAATCATTATTTTACAGCATTTTTTAAAGCGTCTGCTTTATCTGTCTGTTCCCAAGGAAATTCGCTGCGTCCAAAATGTCCGTAACTTGCAGTTGCTTTGTAAATAGGACGGCGAAGATTTAAAGTTTTTGAAATTCCAGCCGGAGTACAGTCAAAGACTTTTTTTACAGCTTCTTCAATTTTTTCAACTGCAATTTTTTCCGTGCCGAATGTTTCGACTAAAACAGAAACCGGAAAAGGAACACCGATTGCATATGCCAGTTGAACTTCTGCTCTTTCTGCCAAATTTGCGGCAACAATATTTTTTGCAATGTAGCGCGCCATATAGGCAGCTGAACGGTCAACTTTTGAAGGATCTTTTCCGCTGAATGCGCCGCCTCCATGTCGTCCCATTCCGCCGTATGTGTCTACAATAATTTTTCGTCCGGTAAGACCGGCATCTCCGTCCGGACCGCCAGTTACAAATCTTCCAGTTGGATTGATATGGTATTTTGTATCTTTATCAATAAGACCTGTTGGTTCAAGAACCGGCTTGATAATTTCGTTAATAATTGTTTTTTCAATTTCTTCATGCGAAATTTCCGGGTTGTGCTGATGCGAAACAACAACAGTGTCAATTCGGAATGGTTTTCCGTCTTTGTATTCAATCGTAACTTGGCTTTTTGCGTCCGGTCTGAGCCATTTTATTTTTCCGGCTTTTCTTAATGCAGAGGCAGAGCGCAAAATTTTGTGAGCGAACATAATTGGTGCCGGCATAAGTTCAGGCGTTTCGTTGCAGGCGTAACCAAACATCATTCCTTGATCGCCGGCGCCCTGCTGTCCTTCGTATTTTTCAAGACCTTCGCCCATAACACCTTGATTTATATCTGAAGACTGATTGTGAAGGCGATTTTCGAACTTGAATTTTTTTGCATCAAGACCAAAATCTTTGTTTGTATAGCCAATTTCTTCGGCAACGGAACGCGCGATTTTTTCCGCATTCTTTTTTATGTATTTCCAATTTTCTTTTGAATTTTGTGTAAATCCAATTTCACCGCCAACAAGAACAAAATTTGTTGTGGCAAAAGTTTCGCAGGCAACATGCGCATTTGGATCAAGGGAAAGACATGCGTCAAGAATTGCATCTGAAATTTGATCGCAAAGCTTGTCAGGATGTCCTTCGCTGACTGATTCTGAAGTGAAAAGATAATGTAATTGTTTAGAAGAAAAAAGCCCCATGACGGTTCTCCTTTTTAGCAAAATTTTTTAGGTAAAACCTAAATCCGCTTGCAAGTTGGATAAATCAACGGATGGATTTATTCGGTATGTTATTAAAAAATAGTGGAAAACATAAAAAAT
>CAYXDA010000066.1:0-10567 GCA_964463615.1 uncultured Treponema sp. | reverse complement strand
GTTCCCCAAGGCTTAGTTCTGCTCTTAGAAAGTTCAATCTGTTCAGAAGTCAAAAGGCTTTCGTGCGACTGAAAAACATATTCAGCATTCATATTTTTTGCAACACGGTCAAAAAGACGTTCCCTAAAATCATTTTCAATATCCTTTCTGATTATATAAACAACTTTTCCAAACCCAGATTTTTTTGCATCAAAAGTAGCATAATCAAGAAGGCATTCACCATTTTTTCCAACGGAATCAATCTGCTTCACACCACCATAACGGCTTCCCATTCCTGCTGCAAGAACTAAAAGTGTCGGTTTCATAAAATAATCCCCCATTTTTAAAATTTCTACATTATTCCACAATTATAGTTTCTAATGCAAGTATCATCATATCCTTAAAAGTTGACTGCCGCTCTTCCGCAGAAGTTTCACCGCCTTTTACAATATGATCGCTTACCGTAAAAACAGAAAGCGCTTTCCGCTTGAATTCTGCGGCAAGCGTAAAAAGCTCCGCAGATTCCATTTCTATTCCAATTGCGCCGTATTTTTTCCAAAGCTTCCAGTTCTGATTTTCATCATAAAAACGATCGCTGGAAACAACCGGACCAACTTTTGCATTGATTCCAAGTTCCTTCGCTTTGTTATACGCCGTGTAAAGAAGCCCAAAATCAGCAGTCGGCGCATAGTGCAATCCGCCAAAACGCTGATTCAAAAGATACGAATCAGAAAAAGCGGCATCTGCTATAACAGTATCCTTTAAGTTTACATCTTCCTGAACAGAACCGATTGTTCCCACCCGAACCGCTTTCTGAACGCCATAAAACCGAAAAAGTTCGTTCACATAAATGGAAAGCGAAGGCTGCCCCATTCCCGTTCCCTGAACAGAAACCGAAACACCCTTATATTTTCCTGTAAAGCCGTACATTCCACGAACTTCATTATAACACTTAGGATTTTCCAAAAAATTTTCTGCAATAAATTTAGCTCTTAACGGATCACCCGGCAAAAGAACTTTATCTGCGATTGCCCCTTCCGGAGCATTAATATGTGTACTCATAACTTTCATTATAACACAAAATACAGAAAATTCAAAAACAATAAACAACAATTACAACAGGAGGGCGCCTGCCCCACGTTCGGCACTTTGTGCCTCACTACTCACCAAAAGCAAGGCTTTTGGTGATACGGGCGCAAGTCAGGGGTAAAAAAGGGCGCCTGCCCTACGGCTCAACCGCTGCGTCGCTCAGCAATGCGCAAACAAGTTTGCGCACCGCTTCGCTTCTTAGCGTTTTCGCCTACCCCTCTGTACATGGCGCACCGCTTCGCTGCGCAGATTTTAAAAAAGCAACACTCCAAAAGCCGCACCAATGCAAACTACAAAAAAAGGATGCAGATTGAATTTTTTGCGCAACCAGACAAACACAAAATACAAAGAAATATTCATCCAATTAAAGAGTTCTTTCCAACCTGATGCAGTGCAAAGAACGCTAATATCTTCCGGAACATAAAAAAGAATGTTCAAACACATATTTACGGCAATTACAAAAATCATTCCGGTTGCGGCAGGACGCAAAAATGAAAAAACGCTTTGCAAACAGCGATTTTTCTGGAACTTCATAATAATGCGCGCAATTATCAGAATTACAATTAAAGACGGAAGAACTTCGCCTATTGATGTTATTATCGCACCGGGAATTCCGTAAAACTTGTATCCCAAAAAAGTAGCCATATTCACACCTACAGGTCCCGGCGTACTTTCCGAAATAGCAATCATATTATAAAACTGATCAACAGAAATAAGTCCCTTATCAACAATTGTCTGCTGCATTAAAGTTATCGCAACAAGCCCGCCGCCGATAGTAAAAAGTCCTATATAAAAAAATGTGCAAAAAAGCCACAGAAGACTAACATCAGTGCTCATCAGAATTCTCCTTTGTATTACGCTCATTTTCAGAAGAATTATTTGAAGAAAACTTTTTTTTAGCAAACCAAACAATTATTCCAATCAAAGCCGCTCCCAAAATTACAATGTACGATTTTAGATTAAAAAAGAAGATAAGACAAAAAGAAGCAATCATAATCAGAATGCTGACAAAATCTTTGGAAGTCTTTTTTGCAAAATTAAGCGTGGAATCTGTAATCAGTGCGCACACAGCAACGTTAATTCCTTTTAACGCTTTTTGAACATTCGGATAATGTTCAATCGAATCTATAAGATTTGCAAGAATTGTAATAATAAGAACGCTTGGAGTAATTATTCCAAGCGTTGCAACTATTCCTCCAAGAATTCCCGCTTCCTTATATCCTACAAAAGTAGCAACATTTACGGCAATAATTCCCGGAGTCGACTGGCCAACCGCATAATAGTCTAAAATTTCATTTTCAGTTGCCCAGTGCTTTTTATCAATAAGCTCGCTCTGCATCATCGGAAGCATGGCAATTCCGCCACCGAACGTCAATGAACCGATTTTTGCAAATGTCAAGTAAAGGTCAAGGTAAATATTCTTTTTCATACCAAAGAACAGATTAACCTTTTACCGCTCCAGCCGCAATACCTTTGATAATATATTTCTGCAATCCCAGATAAAACGCAATAATCGGAATTGAAGAAATTGTCAAAGAAGCACACATCGGTCCGTACTCTTTCATAAACTGTCCGTTAAAGCGCATCTGTGCAAGCTGGATTGTCCCCTGCTTTGCAACAATAAGAGGCAGCAAAAAATCGTTCCAAATCCACAACGCGTCAATTACAGCAACAGTAGCAATAATTGTTTTTATTAACGGCAGTACAATGCGGAAAAATATATAAAATCTTCCGGCACCGTCCATTGCGGCAGATTCTTCCAATTCAAGAGGAACAGATTTTATAAATCCGTGGAACATAAAAATTGCAGTAGGACAACCCAATCCCCAATACATCGGAATAAGTCCAGGAACGCTCATAAGATGAAGATCCGCTGCAAGAACTCCAATAGGAACCATAATAATCTGAAAAGGAATTACCAATGAAAAAGAGAAAAATCCGTATAAAATCCATGAAATTTTAGATTTTGAACGGGCAAGCGCATAAGCACACATTGCAGATGTAAGAATAATTCCTCCGGTTCCCAAAACTGTAACAAGAAGAGTGTTAAGAAAAACAACCGGAAATTTCATCTGCGACCAAGCCTGAATATAATTTCCCAAATACAGTCTTAAAGGAATTCCTGTCGGATTTATAATAATATCCGCATTAGGACGAAAAGAATTGATAATTACAAATATCAGCGGATAAATAAAAAATGCAGCGAAAATCACCATGCAAGTTGTAAGAACTGTTTCTTTATTATTCTTCCGCTTTGCATTCCAACCAGAAAAATTCAGTTTAGGAAGTTTTCCTTTAATCTTAGATGCTGTCATTATGCTTCAACCTCCTTTCGTTTCATTATAAACAATTGAAGTCCGGTAACAATTACAATTGCAAAGAACAAAACCATAGCTTTTGCATTTGCAAGTCCAGCCAGTTTCAAAGAGAAAGCATCAAAATAAATATCCATTACAAACGGAACTGTTCCTGTTGCATATCCTGTACGACCAATCATTGCATAAATAAGGTCAAAACTCTTCAAGGCATTTGCAATCGTAAGGAACAGAGAAATTGTTAAAGATGGAATCATAAGAGGAAGCGTAATATACTTAAAACGCTGCAAACCTGTTGCGCCGTCTATTTTTGCCGCCTCTACAACTTCCGCAGGAATATTCTGAAGCCCCGCAAGATAAACAATCATATAATAGCCGCAGCCTTGCCATACTGCAACAAGAACCAAAAGCCAAGGAGTTTTATTTGAATCGGAAATCCATTTTTCAATTCCTGTTATCGCCGGCAAAAGCTGAACAAACAGCATCGACCAAATCAAAGCAACAATAATCATCGAAAGAACATTCGGCAGGAAGAAAATTGTCCTTAAAACTTTTTGCCCTTTGATTCCAGTATCAAGAGCAAGCGCAAGTCCGAACGCAATTACGTTTATTCCTATAACAGAAAAAATCGCAAAAAAGATTGTAAATCCAACAACACCCATATTGAATTGCACAACAACCCAATTTTTTGAAAGAGTTTTTTTAATTTTTGAAATTTTTAAAATCTCGTTGGAAAGATCAAGCACTTGCGTTCTTTCGCTTTCAGAAAGTCCATTCGCATCTGCAAATTTCAACGCCGCATCATGAATTTCATACGAATCAAGCTTAAGTCCCGCCGTCTTTAAGGAACGCACCAAAGAGTCAATTTCCGATTCCGTTATGGTCTTTCCCAAGCCGGGAAGTTCCCACAAGAATCCCGTAAGTTCAAATTCATCATATTTTGAATCCAACTTATAATATCCGTTCTTTTCATCAAATTTATATGCATCTGTAAGAATTTGGTAATCTTCAGATTTTTTTTCAACATCTTTTAAAATTTCTTTTTGAAAGTCTTTTTTCTGAATTATACGCGGGAGTTCAGAAGCTTCCGTAAATTTTTCAACGCGTATTTTGTGCGGATAAAAGTCTTTGTCAACTTTACCCGTAAAAATCTTTTTGTAATTTTCAAAACCGACAAATTTATAACGATCCGGCTCATATCCGGTTTTTTTTACAATACGTTCAAGTTTTCGCCGTGTTGCACCGCCTACACTTTTTCTTTTATATGAATTATCAGTCGGATCATAGTCGTAAATTGACTGAATATAATTTCTTTCCTTCTGATTTATTTTTCCGCTGTAAAGAATTTTTGATTCAAATTCCGATTTTTCCAAAATAATAGGAGTTTTAGGTGTAAGCCCGTCCCAGTTTGTAAGTGAAATTCCAATTCCTCTGAAGAACGGAGTAATAAAGAAAATCAAATAAAGAACAAGACAAGGAATAATGAAAGCTGAAAAGTAAAAGGCTTTCCTAGGTTTTGATTCTATCATAAAAGTAACTTCCCTTCCTTTTTGTCTGATTGTATAAAGCGCAGAGTTATTTTTACCAGACAAAAAAAGTCCGCGGATTTTTACCACGAACTTTTTTTTGTCATTTAAAACTATTTGTTAATTGAAGAAGCCCACTGAGCATCGATTTCACTAATAACGTCGTCAGCAGAACGCTTGTGCATCATATACTGTTGACCGCCATTCTTACAAGAATCTTCAAACACATCTGTAGGATACTGGCTGAATGCCCATGGAGAAGACCCCTTTGCTTCTACAGAAGCCATAAGGTCAACATAAGGACCACCGAATGCAGTTACGTCAACACCCTTGAAAGGAGGAATAAGTTTGTATTCATCCATCCAAAGTTTCTGACCTTCCTCAGATGTAAGCCAGTTAAGGAACTTAACTGCAACTGCCTGTTTTTCAGCAGAAGACTGAGAAGAAACACCGAATGTAGAGTCTACATCAGCATAAAATGTGTTCATTTTTGCATCATTATAAACAGGGAACGGAATAAATCCTGCGTTAAGATTAGGATTAAGTTTAAGAGCATCAACATAAGCCCAAAGTCCCTGAACCATCATTGCAGATTCGCCCTTCGCAAAAGACTGCTGCTGTTCGCCGCCACCCATTTCCGCAGCGTTGGAATTCATATTTTCGCGGTAAAAATCAAGGATGCTGAAAAGTTTAGCAGTGTCAACAACACCGTAAGAAGACTTTCCTGCGTTCATATCCGCAATAAACTTAGCAACATCAATGTTCTTTTCTTTCAAAAGCGCAGTATGAACCATTGTGATAAAGTGACCCATTGACCAGTTTTCTTTAAGAAGTCCTGCGAAAGGAACAATATTGTTGTCTTTCAAAGTTCTGCAAGCCTGTTCAAGTTCGCGGTAAGTTGTAGGCGCCTTGATTCCAAGTTTGTCAAAAATATCTTTATTGTAAATAATACCGATTCCGGCATAATCCATCGGAACAGCATACTGTTTTCCGTTCCAGGAAACTGCAGAAAGCGAACTAGGAAGAACCTGTTCCATTGCCTGTTCTTTAGAAAGATCCAAAAGGAAACCTTTTGAAGCATATTCTGTTATTCGTGAATAAGACTGCATCTGAAGAATGTCAGGCAAGTCGCCCTGCGCCGCACGAGCAGACATCGCAGAGTCAGCATCATTCGGAATAATAAGCATATCAATTGAAACGCCCGGGTTTTCTTTTTCAAAAGCCTTTACAACTCTTTTCAGTCCTTCCTGATTTTCCTGTTTGTAATAATACATTTCAAGTTTTACTGTTCCCGCAGCAGCCTCTGTAGTATTATTTCCACCCTTTTTTGAACAGCCAGCAAACAAACCTGCAATCAAAGCAACTGCTGTAACTGACATAATTACCTTTTTCATAAATCCTCCGTAAAAGATAACTTTAATATTCCTTAATTCTACGACCGCTTTATACATTTGTCAAAAAATAAATAAATAAATAAAAAAATCCTGCGAATCTACAAAAAATTTGCAAGACCGCAGGATTCTAAAAAAAAATCAAATATGATTTGCTATTTTTTTTCTTTAATATTTCTTCCGTACAAATCAGAAATAAACGCAAGTTTTTCAGCATCTTCTTTCTTCAATGAACCAGGAGCAATTCGCCAAGCCCAGTTTGTTCCAAGCGTATTAGGAACATTCATTCTGGCTTCTGTTCCAAGTCCAAGAATATCCTGCATAGGAATAACAGCATAATCCGCTGCGGAAGAAATCGCAAGACGCACAATCGCCTGACAAAGCTCACCGCTATCCGCAAGTTTTCTTGCCTCCGCCTCTGACATTTCGCGGCCGAAAGCGTATTCCGCGGCAATCTTAACAGCCCCATCCGCAGCGCTGTCAATCCAGCCCTGCATAGTATCGTTATCGTGCGTTCCAGTATAAACAACAGCGTTATGCGGATACATATGCGGCAAGAATGCGTTTACCATTCCCTGCGAACCAGCTTCGTTAGGGTCAAATGCAAACTGAAGAACTTTCATTCCAGGGAATCCGGCATCATCGCGGAGTTTTCGCACACCGTCTGTAATAACGCCCAAATCTTCCGCAATAATAGGAAGGGATCCAAGCGCTTTTTTAATTGCATTGAACAAATCGATATTAGGTCCCGGAATCCATTTTCCGTTCACCGCAGTAGAATCGCCATACGGAATTGACCAATAAGCTTCAAATCCGCGGAAATGGTCAATCCGCACAACATCAACAAGTTGAGTCATCCGTTTTGTACGTTTTACCCACCATGAATAATTGTCATTCTTCATTGCGTCCCAATCGTAAAGAGGATTTCCCCAAAGCTGACCGGTAGCAGAAAAATAATCCGGCGGGACACCCGCAACTTTCAACGGAATTCCGTTCTTATCAAGCTGGAAAAATTTCTGGTTAGCCCAAACATCAGCAGAATCAGCCGCAACAAAAATAGGAATATCGCCGATCAATGAAATTCCCTTTTCGTTCGCATATTTTTTTACAGAAAACCACTGTTCGTTAAAAAAGAACTGAATAGTTTTTATCTGTTCTATATTTTCTGTATGTTCCGCATTCCATTTAGAAACAGCAGAAGGATCGCAAGAAGCAAGGTCTTTCGGCCAAAAAGCGTTCCACATCTGAGCAATTCCGCTTATTCCTTCATTCTGCGCCTTTGCATCATAAAACTGCTTTATACTTGTAAAATTCGCATAGTTGTCAAGCCAGTCAGCATTGTCATTTTTAAACGCTTCATATGCTTCCCGGTCTTTTTTTGAGCAATTGCTCTGAAAATAAGATGCACACTTGAACAGAACCGGCATTTTCCACCAAACAACAGAACCGTATTCTACAGGACCTTCGTTTTTAATATAATCAGCCGGAACAATATCCTCTTTCTTTGCCCAATTTTTTTCAACAAGCCGATCAAGGTCAATCAGCAAAGGATTTCCGGCATGCGTAGAAAATGACGCATACGGAGAATCACCATAGCCTGTAGGACCAATAGGAAGTATCTGCCACAATGTCTGGTGAGCAGACTCAAGCCAATCAACAAATTCATAAGCCGCTTTTCCAAGCGTACCAATACCAGGAGTTCCCGCAAAAGATGTCGGGTGCATTAAAATTCCACTGCTTCTTTTCATAGTCATTAAATATTAAACTACGAAAAGCAAAATGTAAACTGAATTCAATTAAGTTAAATTAAGATTTTTTGGGAAAAAGCCTTTTCCCTCGCTCAAAGCCAAGCCGCTCCACAGCCGGCGCTGCTTGCGCCGGCCGTTCCGCTTTGATGGCTTTTCGCTACCCTTTTCGCCTAGGGGCAAGCCCCTAAAACCCCAGATTTCCACAGCACTAATTATTCGTTATTAATTACAAAAGCCGCCTGAACTGTAAAAGACATTCCGCTGCTTGTTTCGCGCCTGTTAGAACCGAAAATTTCATTGCAGCAAGTGCAATCTTTTGCGACAACAATATTTTCCCCGCAAATTCCGGCTTTCCGCAAAACCGCAAGATTCGCCTTTTCCAAAGAAAGTCTAAAAAGAGGTCCGCTCCCGCTGTTCCATAAAGCCGCAGTTCCCTTGCATAGAATTTCACCGGCTTTTACAGGCCGCACACACTCCGCAGTAAAATTACGCTTAAAATAATCAGCGCGCTCCTGATTTACAACGTAGCAACAATTTCTTATGTGCGGACCAAGCGCAACACAAATATTTTCAGTTTTTGCACCGAATTCACTCTGAGCAATGCGCACCGCTTCAAAAGCAATTCCGGTTCCCTTCCAGCCGGAATGAACAACTCCAAAAAATCCGCTTTCGCTGTCATAAAAGTAAATCGGCATACAGTCCGCAACCGTTACAACCGGCATAAGATTTTTATTTTTTGTAACAATTCCGTCGCCGATTTTCTGAAAAATTTCCTCTGCGTCATCCGCTTTGTAAACGATTTTTGTATGATCAAGCTGAACTGCGGCAATTTCGCGTCCGCATGCAATTTCTGAAAGAGTTTTTATCCGCAAAGGATTTTCTTCATTCCATCTAAAACGCATTGAACCGGCGGAACGCAGTGTCATTCCCCAAAAAACGCTTTCATGTACAGGTTTTCCGTTTTTATAAAATGGAATTTTTACATATTTTTCATCAGATGAAAAAGTCGAAATTTCTACAAAGTTCACGCAGTGCCTCTGCCGGATTTTTTTTCAGCTTTAGGAAGATCAAGCGGTTCAATTTCCGCAAGAACATTCTTGCACACATTCAACTCGTCCCTTACTTTTAAAAGATTGTCGCGATAAGCGCGGTTTTCACGCCCTTTTATAGTCATAAGATTTTGAATCGACTCATAGCTTTTGTCCGTTTTGTCATCATCAAGAATTCCGTGAAGAATTCTTTCTATTGAACGACAGGAATCGCAGAAATACGCTTCCCAATTGCGAACAGAAGTTTCAGCATTCAAAATTATGGAATTCACCATACTCTGACCTTTTAAAGTGCGGACATGTTCAGAAATAAGCTTTTCAAAAACTGAACCTACAGAACCTTTTACGTCCAAAGATTCTCCAAAAAGCTGAACCTGATGATTCACATCTGCAAAACGGTTCAGCGCCTCGGAAAGTTCCACTCTATTTTCTGTATTGAAAAAAACACCTTCCAAAACAAGAACGTTCAGAATGTTTATAATCTCGTCATATTTTTCCGTCGCAAACCAATAAAGGAATCCGCCTGTCATTTCGCAGCGGAACTGAATTCCGCCCCAAAGTTTTGCCCATGGACGGTACGGAAGTTCCGGAAAATGATCAATACCAAACTTTTCGCAAAGAACTCCGGCAAGCTGAGCTTTTTTTCTGTCCCTAAGCCAAGATTCCCATCGTTCATCAAAAACAGTCTTCCATTCATCTTTAAATTTTACAAACCAGTCTTCCGCTCCGCCGTAATTTCCAACCTGCCAGTCATAGTCATTAAAAACAACTTTTCCAAGCGCAGAAAGAGGAACAGTGGAAATAAACATTTGAACCATAGAAATGCTTGAGGCAGCCTTTGAAAGAAATTCCCGCACAGATTTTTCAGTATCCTGGTCAAGTTCCATAACAGAACCGCCCTTTCGCTGCGGAAAAAGAAAAAGCGCTTCAAGAGATTCATTCGGAATGGAACGCGCCTCTGCCAACACATTTGCAAGAGCCGGAAAATCCACCTGTGCATTAGAAAAAGGGCAAGTGTAATTTTCTGAAACAATTGCGGTAAACTGCGCCAAAAAATGTGTATAAGGAATTTCGGTAAAGCGTTTAAGCCAATTCACAGTCTTTACCGCATCGTACAAAACCGCCTTTTCTTTTAAAGAAATATCTTTTAAAATTCCGTCAAGGCGTTTCAGCAAAGAAGAGCGGATTTCCACAGTTCCCTCATGATCGAACGGAACAGAATAAGGATCCGCCTCCGAATTGATTGAAGCTGAAATTTCCGGAGCAATAAAAGTGCTTAAGAAAACATAAAATTTTCCGGGATTTTCATTAAAAGCCGTAAAGTAAGGCTTAAAAAAATCAGCGGAATTCTTCAATTCTTTTAATTTTTCATAAAAAAGCGACTGTAAAAGTCCAGTCTGAACATCAATAATTCCGGGATGATTTTTATTTATCCGCCTTGCAAGAGAAGCAATCAAATCTTCATTATAT
>CAYXDA010000065.1:0-10620 GCA_964463615.1 uncultured Treponema sp. | reverse complement strand
CCGACATATTTGTCAACTTCATGATATTTATAAGTATCATCTTCGCCCTGACCGGAAATAATAAGCGGAGTACGCGCTTCATCAATAAGAATAGAGTCGATTTCATCCACTACGCAGAAATTAAATCCGCGCTGAACTTTTCGCTCAAGTTCAACCTGCATATTATCGCGAAGATAATCAAATCCAAGTTCATTGTTAGTTCCGTAAGTAATATCGCAATTGTAAGCGGCTTTTCTGGCCTCGTTATCCATATTGGAAAGAATAGAACCAACTGTCTGACCCAAATACGCATAAACCGGGCGCATCCAGTTTGCATCACGCTCTGCAAGATAATCGTTTACAGTAACAACGTGAACACCTTTACCCGTCAAAGAGTTCAAATAAACCGCAGGAACGCACATAAGCGTTTTTCCTTCACCGGTTTTCATTTCCGTAATCCGTCCGGAATGAAGAACCAGCGATCCCATAATCTGAACATCATAAGCGCGTTCGCCAAGAACACGGAAAGCAGCTTCCCTAGCCAAAGCAAAAGCTTCCGGAAGTATATCATCAAGAGTTTCGCCGTTTTCCAGGCGATTCTTAAATTGCGCAGTCTGTTTTGGAAAATCTTCCGCCGCCAACGATTTTGCCCAGTCTTCCTTCGCATTTACTGCGGCAACGAGCGGTTTCAATTTTTTTACATCTCTTTCATTTTGTGAACCAAATAATACAGTTAATACTTTATCAATAAACATAGTAATTTAAATATAAAGTTTTTTTTTATACAAGACAAGCAATTTATAATGCAGAATTCAGAATTTATTATGTATAAATTTTTTAAGGGCGGACAACCGCCCTGCGCCTCAAACACTGCGTTCCTCAGTGTTTTCGTCTACCCACCGTGCGGGGACACCCCGCAACGCCCCGTTATTTTGTTTTTACTACACCGATTCTGTTTGCCGGCCAAAAGAGGTAAACCGCAGAACCAAGGATTCTTTTTTTGCTCACGTATTGCGGCGCAATATTTGAATAATACAGAACGGAATATTCATCCTCTTTGGAAACAGGTTTAAAAGCCGCATCATAAGAATGACGCATATCAAGGGAATTAAACCGGTTGTCGCCCATCATAAAATAGCAGTCCTGCGGAATATATTGAGGAGTTCCGTCTTCTTTGTTCTGCGGAAAAACCGGCATATTGCGCTGATCCAAAATCAACAGATAAAAATGCAGCTTTTGAGCCTGAACAAGACATTCAATTATTTTCTCATCATTATTGATATCATCTTCCGAATAACCTTTGCTTATAAGTTCAGCAGTGCGCAAAAAAAGTTTTCCGGCAGTAAGTTTTACCATAACATTCAACTTAAAATTCGACTCTGCATAATAATCGCCGTTGAACAAAGCAAGAGAATCAACTTTACTTTTTCCGCCCTGAAAATCAAAGGAACTGTAAACAGAACCTGTTTTTCCGGCATCTTTCCAATCATTCATAAATTTATCAAACCATCTGTAGGATTCAATTCCAGAAAGAAGTTTTTTAGTATTCTCATAATAATCAGAAAAAAGATCATAAGTATTCAAGGAAAGAACAGAACTTTCAGAATTATACTTGCCGATTTTATTAAAAACAGAAAGAAAAGACTTTGAAGTATTCCAACATTCAAAAGCGGCTTTTTCCAAGTCAAAATCCCTTCTCTCTTCTTCAATTTTAAGCATCAGTTTATAATTTTCTTCCGAAAGCGGAACATCCTGAACAATTTTTTTTCCGGAAACGTTCATTTTTTTTGCGTAAGGAGCAAGATTCCAACATGCAAATTTCGAATCAAATTCAACCGGCACAAATTCATCGCTTTTTGCAGTACGCGCATACAAAGTTCCGTCCTGCATAACAAGCTGCTCACCGGGAACGCCGCAAATCCGCTTTACAAGAGGATCTGCCTTAGGCTGTCCGTTTTCGTCAACATTCAGATTAACCGTTGTAAAAGTAAGCATATAAACGATTTGCGAAACAACGGTACGGACTTCTGATTTTCTGTCAAATGAATAGTGCGGATTTCTGAATACAACAACATCACCGCGATTGTAGGCTTTCATACAAGGAATTCCTACATCGCTCAGCGGAAATTTCGGTCCGCTCGGCGTTTTTAGAACAACAACACGATCGCCAATCAAAAACGAAGGAACCATAGATTCAGACGGAATAACATAAAGCTGAAGAATAAAAATTTGAATCAAAAGAACCATAAAAACCGCCTGAACAAGAGCGTCCACCCAGTCCAAGATTTCAAAAAGGACAGATTTTACAGTTATTTTTTTTGCAGCAATTATTCCGGAACCTTTTTTCTTTTCGGCATAAGTTTTCCATTCAGGAACAACAGAAAACACGCGTTTTTCGTTCAAAAAATAAAGCGCGGCAAGCGAAGAAACAAAAACAACACACCAAAGAAGAACGGTAACAACATCATACCAATAATAAGTTTCATTTTTTCCGGCACGGCGAAAAATAAAAGAAGCCAGAAGAATAAATGGAATATACTGAAGAAATTTTACAGAAACACCAACAGCGCTATACTGCCCAAGCCTGATTGTTTTATATAACAGGAAATAAAACAGAAATGCTGTTCCGGCAAAACTCAGCGGAAAAGCAAGCAAAGAAATATCTAACGAAAAACTTACAGAAAATAAAGTAAAAACGAACGAAGCAATAAAAACAATTACAGCAGGAATACGAATTTTATTCATATTCCTACTATAATCAAAATATCAAATAAAGTAAAACCTATTTTTGAATTATGTTTTTTAACTAACTTCGCAAACAGGCAGAAATACGCTCCAGAACTTTTTTACGGTCAAGAGGTTTTATAATGTAGTTCTTTGCACCAAGCAAAAGAGACTTCTTTACAAGTTCTTCCTTACCTAGCGCGCTGATCATAACAACTCTTGCATTTTTATCAAAAGTCATAATCTGCTCCAAAGCAGTAATTCCGTCCATTTTAGGCATTGTAATATCCATTGTAACAAGGTCAACATTAGGAGCAAGTTCCTTGTACCGCTCAACGCCTTCTTTTCCGTCGCCTGCTGTTGCAACAACATCATAGCCTTCGCTGGTAAGAATCTGACCAAGCTGCTTTACTACAAACATAGAATCGTCAACAATCATTATGCGGAAAGCAGAGCCGTCACTCTTCCGTCCTTCAGGAGGACGTTCATTTATCGTAGGAAAGTCTTGTACAGTTTTCATATTTACCTCCCAAATTATGCGCGTTCCCTAATCGCAACATTAACTTCAATTTTACCATATTCTGTTATAAGCGGAACTATAAGCGCTTCCACATTTTCAGTTCCGCCGCCAAGAGCCGCAATCTCCATCTGCTGGCCAACAAACAAAGCCGGCGGAGTAAGATCAAACTTGAAATTCAACTCATGCAACTTTGTTACAGCCTGAGCCGTAATCAAATTAGCAAGTTCGCTGATGGTAGCTTTTGCCAACTCATCAAAAGTAACAAGTTTTTCTCCATTCATTTTCGATGCAATGTTTATTGCAGTTTCAAGAGTCATGTCAAAAAGAACACGTCCTTCAACATCTCCGGCAAGCCCAACTAAAGCTGCAACTCCCATAACCGGCATTGCTGTAGATTTCAGATAAAGGTTTCCCCGTTTTACTTCCGCACCGCCAAGAACTTCTTTCAAAACCCTGTAAGATGTTTCAACAAACGGATTAATATATTCAACCCTCATATCTACCTCCTGTAAGAAATAATATAAAACTGCAATATTTCAGGCAGTCAAGGTTTTCAAAGTCCGCTCCAAAAACTGAAGTCATCAGACAAATTCCTATTGCTTGGAAAACGCCGTAATCATTTTTTCTGTATGTTCAAGAAATTCCGAAGCATCGGGAACGACTTCATTTTCTCCAAGAATCAGAACACCATTTCCTTTAAGTTTTTCCACAAAATCATTAAAAACAGAATTTTGGGAATCCTCATCAATCAAAGAAAGCAAATCGCGTGCAAAAATCAAGTCGACCATAGGCAAAGCATTTGTGTGCCTGCAGTCATGGTACTCAAACATAATGCAGTCTTTTACCTGCTGATTGAAAGTTTTTGCCCCGGAAGCAGTTTCTGAAAGATATTCAGAAAACCATTCAGTCGGCGCATCATCAGGAATATTCAACATAGGCGCATTTGAAACGCCAAGCAAATCAATATCCTGCGCATAAAGCCGAATTTTTGAATCCGGATATTTTTTTAACAGAACGCAGGCAAGACAGTAAGTTTCAATTCCGGAACCGCATCCCGGATTCCATACAACAATCTGTTTTGCAGAATTTTCAGGAAGAACCTTAAAAAGACTTTCAGCATATTCCTTTGACCACCATGTATTTGAAAACGGCGACCAAAAGTCTTTCAAAAATTCTTTCGCATCAGATGCGCCCTGAAGTTGAACAGAACTGTTCTTCCGCTCTTCAGCCCATCGTACAAAACGGTGTTTTACCCACGCCTCATTTATAGGCGAAACAAAAAAGTCTGCATAAGATTTCAGACCGTCAACAACAAATCCGTAATCCGCACTTTCCTCATCAGAAGCTTTTTCCAGCTGCACTTCCTGCAAACATTCCGCAGAACCAACAGACTGCGCAACTTCCACAGGATTTTCAATTTTTGCCCCGCAAGAATCAGCGGCAGCGGAAATACTGTTTTCCGGCAAATTTGTTTGTACGGAATTATTTACGCTCTTTTCAGCAGCCTGCACTTCCGGAACGCCCGCGCTTTCTGTTTTTTCAGCAACGGCCGGCGCTTCTTCAGTTTTTAACGCAACGTTTTCATCCGCTTTTTTGAAATTCTGAGCAGGAACAGCATTTTTTGAACTTGCAGCAAAATTATTTTTTTCCGCAGATTCCCCTTCAGCCTTAGACTTTGAAAAAATTCTTTCAATATCCAGCAAAATATAAAGTCTTTTGTTGCTTTCAACGACACCAAAAATATATTTTATATTTATATCTGCAAACAGCGGATGCGGCGGCTGGATAGTACTTTTTTGAATTCCCACAACCTTGTCAATTTTATCAACTACAATTCCAAAAACTTGTCCGTCAACATTTAAAATCAAAAGATTCTGAAGTTTATTTTCATCACTTTCATCAAAAGATTCTTTTACATTAAAGAAAACACGCATATCAAGAATAGGAATAATTTCTCCGCGCAGATTATAAACGCCAACCACAAACGGAAGCGTATTAGGCACATAAGTAAATTTTCCCGCTTTTGCAATTTCTTTTACATACATAATGTCAATTGCATAATCCTTTCCGGAAAGCGAAAAAGTGACCATTTTAAAATCAATAGTTTCCTTCACCTGCTGTTCATCAACATCTTTTTCAGCAACTACAGCAGAAAGATTCATATTATCATCAGATATAAGAATAGATTCAAGTTTCATACAAGCCCCACAAAATCAAACTGCCCGCTTCTGCGCCTGAGAATCCAGCTTTATGCTAAGTTCAAGAAGCTGACTTACATCAATTATAAGAGAAACAGAACCATCACCAAGAATAGAAGCGCCCGCAATTCCCGGAGAATTCGTGTACTGATCCTTAAGCGGCTTGATTACAACATCTTCTTCACCTATCAAAGAATCAACCATAATACCTAGTTTTTTATCTTTTGAACCCACAATAACAATATTGCAGTATTCATCGCGTTCGTCCTCTTTTATACCGAAAAGACGTGAAAGTCTAAGAACGCTTATAACTTCATTGCGAAGATTAAGAACTTCGTAATTATCAATTGTTTTTATATCAGAATAAAGGATTCTCTGGCTTTCAATTACAGATGCAATAGGAATTGAATAAATCTCTTTTCCCACCCGAACAAGAAGCCCCTGAATAATAGCAAGTGTAAGTGGAAGTCTTATGCTGAACGTAGTTCCCTTACCTTTTTCCGAAGTAACATTAACAGTTCCGTTCAGTTTGTCTATCATTGTCTTTACAACATCAAGACCTACACCGCGCCCTGAAACCTTTGAAATTTTATCCGAAGTTGAAAAACCAGGTTCAAATATAAGCTGATGTATTTCATTTTCAGAAAGAACTTTATCCGGATGAATAATTCCTTTTTCAACCGCTTTGGCACGAACTTTTTCCGCATCAATTCCAGCTCCGTCATCAGCAATATCTATTACAATCAAATTGCCTTCATTCGATGCTTTTAACAAAACTGTTCCGGTTTCCGGCTTTCCGGCCGCAAGCCGAACTTCAGGAGATTCAATTCCATGATCGCACGAATTTCTTACACAGTGCATAATAGGATCAAGCAAGTCTTCAACAACCGCTTTATCAAGTTCTGTATCCTCACCTTCTATAACAAGATTTATCTTTTTATTAAGATCGCGCTGCAAATCGCGAACAACACGCGGAAACCTGCTGAAAATCTGATTAATCTGAACCATTCGGATTTTCATTACGCCTTCCTGAAGTTCACCCGCAATGCGACCAAGATTCTGTGTAGAAGAACGGAGTTTTATTGCAATTGACTTCAAGTCGGCCTCTTCATTTTCTACTTCTGAAGAAATTCCGAATTCAGAAGAAATTTCCGCCCGGACATCACGCAATGACTTTCCGTCTTTAAGTTCATCAAGATATTTAGGCAGTTTTTCCACAAGCCGGCGGATTCTTTCTTTATATTCGGCTTCCTTTTCCTGAAAATCAGAAAGACCGGAAGCAAGATTTGCAGAAAGCTGATTAAAAGAAGCCTTCGCAATTACAATCTCGCTCACAAGATTCATAAGATAATCAACACGTTTTGAATCCACGCGAAGAACAGAACTCTGCTGAACAGCAGCCGACTGTTTTGCGCCGCCGCTTTTTTCATGATGCTCAGTTTTTTGCTCTGTATGCTGCACTTCCTGACTTTCAGCGGTAACAACAGCAGGATTTTCCGCTACGTTTTTGCTTTCCGCCGCTTTTTCAACATCAGAATCAACTTTTTCTTCCGCAGCAGATTTTTCCTGAAGCTGATTTTCCGGCGCAGCAGTCTTTACAGAACTATCAGCCGTTCCGGCAACAGGTCCCGTAATTTCCTGCGCATCCGTAGCAAGAGTAACATCGCCCAAAAAAGCGACATCCTCTATTTTTTCTGCAGTAGAATCCGAAGCCATATAGTAGTAAACAAATTCATAAAATTCATCTTCGTAAAGAGCATCAAAATCAGGAACGGTTTTAAGAACGCTTCCCAACGCTTTCAGCGCGGCAAAAACCTGAATTCCGCCAACAGAATTCATAGGATTGTTTTCATCAAATTTTACGGCAACACGCCAAACTTTCTGATTTCCCTCGCAAGAATTTTTTAGTTCTGAAAATTCATCTTCAGAAAGCGGCGGATAAACAAACGGATTCAAACCGGAAGAACCGCTTTCCGGCGTAACTTCGCTAACAGCCGGTTCCTTTTTTTCCGCAGGAACATCCGCAGGTTTTTCAAGTTTCGGACCAAATCCGGCCGGCGGAGCGGAATGCTTTTTAGCCTTTCCGCTTTTTTCCGGTATGTAAGACTTAAGTTTCGACACAATATCGGAAACATCTTCCTCGTAAACAAAACCGTTCTGTCTGGATTCCAGCATTGCTTTTATAACATCTATTGAATCAAGCAGCAAATCAACTATATCTTCTGTAACTTCAAGTCTGTCCGAACGGATTTCATCAAGCACATCTTCAACTTTATGCGTAAATTCCGAAAGTTCATTCATTTCCACCGTTGCAGAACCGCCTTTCAGCGTATGTGCCGCACGGAAAATTTCATCAACAGCCTCGTGATTGGAAGGATCGCTTTCTATCACAAGAATATTGCTTTCAAGAGTTTCAACCTGTTGTTCTGCCTCTGCAAAAAAGTCTTTCAAAAGTTCTTCATTGTTCGGGTCTAAATAATCGCTCATACTTTAATTATATAGCGTATTTTTTATAATTCAAGCAAATTGAAGGCGCACTGTGCAAAAAAAAATAAGATTTAGAAGAAAAAAGCCGATAATCTGATTGTGGAAAAATATTCTGGAGTTCATACTATGAAAGCAAAAAAAATAAAAACATTTATTCTGGCGGCTGCATTCACCGCTATGAATACATTCACTTTCAGCGAAGTTTTTTTCAGCGGATTCGCAGGCATAAAAACCGACCTCGCTTCTTCAAAAGAAGATTCATTTGACCCGGCACTGTACATGCAGTCGTTTTTTTCAGGACAATTCAGCATTTCTGAAAACGTAATGGCACATGCAGAATTTTCACTTGCCACACAGAACTTTACCGAAAATTCTTTTTTTGACACAACTCCTTCAAACTTTAAAATAGACGAACTTTCTATAACATTCAGAAGACAGCTTCTTGACGCGGCAAACTATTTAAGTTTTTTCGCAGGAACTTACGAACCAATCGGCTCAGACATCTTTTTGCGAAGACAATTCGGAATACAGCCAATCGCTTCCAAAATAACAGAAAGCTGGCTGGGACTTTCCGGCTCGGTCATTTACCCTACATTCGGAGTGGGCGGCTCGGATATCGTCCATTTCAACGCACAGCCGATTGCGCTCGGACTTTATTTTTATGTGAACCACGAACTTGAAGGCTGCTACAGCTTGAACACAGACTTGCGTTTTGCCGGAGTTTACAGATTTTTCACGTTTGACATTTCCGCAGGACTTGGAATGCCTATGAAAGAAAAAGAAAATTCAAACGCATTCTTTGAAATCGACACTCTTTACTGGCGTGCAGGAATGAATGTTCTTGTAGGAAACAGCTATACAACCTCGCTTTTCATTCAGGCAGGAATTTCAGACATAGAATTCACCCGCGAATCTTCAGAACTCAAACTTAACGAAAATGCCGCATATCTTCTGTTCGAACCGCGCTTCAGAACAAAATCAGCACAGATTCACCTTTCTGTTTTCAGTCTTCCGGAAGACACAGTAAAAGATTTTATTTTTATAAATGACACTTTGGGAGCAAACCTTAACATTTTCACGGACAATCTTTACGTAAAAAACAAAATGTTCATATTCGGAATCCACACTGCGCTTTCATTCCCGGAAAAAAATTTCTCAGACGCAATAAACCACGCCGACAAACTTTTTACGGATGACTTCAATGTTACAACCGCACCTTATCTTGCAACAAATTTTTACAACGGAGAAATCCACGGAATGATTCAGGCAAGAATTACAGACATTGCAAACGGACACTACGGCAAAGCCTTTGAATTGAACATAGGATATAAATCCCAGTTCTAAGCCGGGGAAAGCATTCCCCTCGGCTCAAACAGAGTTTTCGCCTACCCCTTCCAGCGGGGCAAAACAATTTTGCACCCGGCCCCGCAACGCCCCAGATCCTGTAAAAAAAAACGCCTCCCGAAAAACTTCAGGAAGCGTTCAAAATCCGCTAATTTTCAAGCGACAATTTGGCAAGTCTTTCACAGGCTTCTGCCACGTCCTCTTGGTGACCGAACGAACTGAAGCGGATAAAACTTTCGCCGCTAGGACCAAATCCGGAACCCGGAGTTGTTACAATGTGGCACTTGTCCAAAAGCAAATCGAAAACATCCCAACTCTTCTTTCCAGGAAATTTCGCCCATACATAAGGACTGTTTCCGGTAGAATAAATCGTAACGCCGGCTTTCTTAAAGTTTTCACCGCGCAAAGTTCCCTCGATTTTCTTAACGTTCTCAAGATAATAATCGATTACGTTTTTCATCGCTTCAAGACCTTCCGGTTCAAGGCAAGCAAGTCCGCCGGCCTGAGCAACATTGGAAGCTCCGTTAAAAAGAGTTGTCATAACGCGGTTCCAGTCTTTGTTCACGCTGGTTCCATCGGCAAACTTCAAGTCATTCGGAACAACCGACCAGCCCAAGCGAACGCCGGTAAAACCCGCAGGCTTTGAAAAAGAATTTATTTCTATCGCGCAGGTTCTGCTTCCAGGAATTTCAAAAATAGTTTTCGGGAGCGAAGCGTCGCGGATAAATTCGCGGTAAGCCGCATCGTAAATTATGATGCAGTCGTTTTTGTTCGCAAAATCAACAAGTTTTTTCAAATCGTCTTTTGTTGCGCATGCTCCAGTAGGATTGTTCGGAGAGCAGAAATAAATCAGACTGTTCTTTTTTATTTTTGACAAATCCGGAAAAAAATTGTTTTCCGGAACACAAGGCATATAAGTAATACCTTTGTAGCCGTTTCCGTTGTTTTTTCCGGCCGCCCCTACAATTACAGAACCGTCAACATAAACAGGATAAGCCGGATCCTGAACTGCAACTTTTACTTTTGAACCGAACAAAGTCTGAATACGGGCTATGTCGCATTTTGCTCCGTCAGATATAAAAACTTCGTCGCTTGCAGCCATTCCCTTATACCAGGTTTCGGCAATTTTTTTTCTAAGTTCAGAATTTCCCTGCTCATCTCCATAGCCGGAATAACCCTCTTTCGTAGAAAGAGATGTGGCATAATCCGCCATTGCTTTCGCAATAAAAGCCGGAAGCGGTTCCGTTGTATTTCCAATACTTAAACTGATGATTTTTGCATCAGGATGTTTTTCTTGATACTCGCGTCTTCTGCGAGCAACTTCCGGGAACAAATATCCCGCAGTTAAATTGGCAAAGCCAGAATTTC
>CAYXDA010000064.1:0-10646 GCA_964463615.1 uncultured Treponema sp. | reverse complement strand
ACGATAATAAGGCGTTTTTTCAGTTGTTGAGGCAGTTGTAAATGTCGTTCCTGATTTTACAAAAATCTTTAATTTCAGTCTTATTTATGTTATACTCAAACTTATGCAAATTCTTCCTATAGCCAGCGGAAAAGGCGGAGTCGGAAAAAGCCTTTTGTCTGCAAATCTTGCAATTGCTCTTGGGCAAGCAGGAAAAAAAGTTGTTCTGTGCGATTTAGATTTGGGTGCTTCAAACCTTCATCTTGCAATCGGACAAAACGTAAAAAACAAAAGCATCGGAACTTACTTAACAGATAAAACTGAATTTAAAGATATCATTGAACCTACAGAATATGAAAACGTAAGTTTTATTGCCGGAGACAGCCAGATTCCTGGACTTACAAGTTTAAAAGCCGTACAAAAAACAAAACTTCTGCGAAATTTCCGCAGCATAGATGCAGATTTTCTTATCTTAGACTTGGGAGCAGGAACTCATCAGATTATTCTTGATATGTTTTTGCAATCCCCGCAGGGAATTCTTGTTACCGCACCAACCGTAACGGCAACTTTAGACGGTTATCTTTTTTTAAAGAACTGTGTTTTCAGACTTATGTACACAACTTATAAGCGCGGAACAGAGGGAAACAAACTTTTAGAGCAAGTCCGGATGAATTCGCAAAAAATGAAAAGTCTTTACATTCCGCAAATTGCACAGTCGTTGGAACAAGTTGATCCGGAAAACACAAAACTTTTCAAAGCAAGAATGTCGCAATTTTGTCCGCGATTGGTCTTAAATATGATTGATGACCCAAAAGATGCGGCAAGCGCAACCAGAATAAGAAATTCATGCAAACAATACTTAGGCTTGGAAATAGACTATCTTGGGCTTATGTATCGCGACCAGCTGCAAGACAAAGCGTTGTCATCCAGGCTTCCTGTAACAATTTACAAGCCACATTGCGTTCTTTCGCAGGCAATTTACAGAATTGCAGAAAAAATAATAGCCGCAGAACCGCGCAGTTTTGACAAAGATTTTTCTTCTTCCATAGATACTGCCGGTTCATTTGATAAAGTCAACGATGAGGCAGCCGAAGATTACGCTTTAAAAATGTCCGGTCTTGACGATCTTGTTGGCAGCGGTCAGCTTTCAACAGGAGAACTTATTGAAATGATAAAAACGCAGAATTACGAAATAACTCAATTAAAAAAAGAAAATATTCTGCTAAAATCAAAAATAGTAAAAGCCGCGCAGCAAGGCTTTAAAATCTAAAAATACGTTCATTGGGCTTGCCGGAATGATAAAGAATATTTCTTTCATTTTACTTTGCTCAACTGAAAAAAGGAAAAAATATGTTTTTATTTATTAACTATCCTTCTTGGATTCATCCTGAAATTTTTCCTGGTGTTCCAGTGCTTGGACTTTTGCGCTGGTACGGCCTTATGTACATTTTTGCCTTTGGAACTGCGTATCTTGTTTTAAAAAAGCAGATGAACGAAGGTCTTTTAGATAGTAAAAATTACAAAGCAACTGAAGATGATATTTTCAGTTTTATTGCTACCGGAATTATTTTCCTATTGATTGGCGCGCGCATTTTTTCCGCATTTGTTTACGATACCAGCGGACTTTACAGACAAAAACCATGGTTGATTTTCTGGCCGTTTAATTCAAGAGGTCAATTTACCGGTCTTGCTGGAATGAGTTACCACGGCGGTGTAATAGGCGGAATTTTAGGTATGATTTTCTGGTGCTTAAAAACAAAACGCTCATTCACAAAATGGAGCGACGCAATGGTTACCGCCATTCCTTTGGGATACACTTTTGGACGCATAGGAAACTTTTTAAACGGTGAACTTTATGGCCGCATTACAACTATGCCTTGGGGCATGGTTTTTCCGGATGCGGAACGATTTTCAGGCTCTCTTCAATGGGTTCAAGATTTTGCGGCAAAAATAAATCTTCCGATAAATTCAGTTTTAGTAAATCTTCCTCGCCATCCAAGCCAACTTTACGAAGCCTTTTTGGAAGGAATCGTTCTGTGGTTAATACTTTGGTTCTTGCGCAAACACAAAAAATGGAACGGAATGATGGGAGCAGTTTACCTTTCTGGTTACGGAATTTTCAGATTTGTTATAGAATACTTCCGAGAACCGGATGCGGATTTAGGCTATAGAATTGCCACAGACTCTTCCGCTCCGATTTACATGAACACATCTCTTTTTAATTTTTCAACAGGTCAAATTCTTTGCTTTATTATGATTGTAGGCGGAATTTTATATGGACTTGGAACATTCTTATACGAAAAGAAGATAGTTAATAACAAGGAGAACAATAATTAATGGCTTACGAAGTAACAGCAACACGCCGACGCCCGCAAAAATTTGAAGATTTAGCCGGACAGGAATTCGTTGCAGAAACATTAAAAAATTCCATAAAAACCGGTCAGATTGCACACGCTTACCTTTTTACAGGTCCGCGCGGCTGCGGAAAAACTTCCACGGCAAGAATTCTTGCAAAATCCCTGAACTGCCAAAATTCAGACAAGCCGACCTGCACTCCCTGCGGAATCTGCGAATCATGCAAAGCAATTACAAACAGTTCAAGCATGGATGTAATAGAAATCGACGGTGCTTCAACAAACTCCGTAAATGACATCCGCCAAATAAAAGACGAAGTTATGTTCCCTCCAACTTCAAGCCGCTACAAAATTTACATAATTGACGAAGTCCATATGTTGTCAGAAAGCGCATTCAACGCGCTGTTAAAAACAATCGAAGAACCGCCGGCGCACGTAGTTTTTATATTTGCAACAACAGAACTTCAGAAAGTTCCTGCAACAATAAAATCAAGATGTCAGCAATACAACTTCAGACTTGTTTCTACAGAGCGGCTAAAAAATCTTCTTTCCGATGCCTGCAAAGAAATGAATATTCAGGCAGACGATGAAGCGCTTTATTGGATTGCAAAAGAATCCGGCGGTTCCGTTCGCGATTGCTACACACTTTTTGATCAAGTCGCCGCATTCAGCGAAGACCACATAACTTACGACAAAATCCGCGATAAACTTGGACTTTTAGGCGTTGACCGCTTAAATTCTATTTTTGAAAACTGTGCTCAAGGAAAACCAGAAGATGTTTTAAATCAACTTGATGATTTTTTACAGTCAGGAATTTCCATTGAACAATTAATTTCCAACAGTTGTGAATACATCAGAAGTCTTTTGCTCTTAAAAAACGGAATCAAAAGCGAAGCGTTGCTCGGCCAATCTCCGGAACGCTACAGCAAAATGGTTTTAAGCGCATGGAATTCAATTCAAACAGAACGCGCACTTTCCATATTTTTGCAGCTTTACCGCGACATCCGCTATTCGCTTTCTCCGCGCTACGAACTGGAACTTGCTTTTTCGCGACTTTGCTGGCTTACCCAATATGTTTCACCAAGCGAAGTAAAAGCCGCAATTGACCAGGCGCACGCACTTTTGCAAGGCGCACCAAAACTTTCTGCAAATACACCGGCAACTCCAAACAGTCCGATGTTTTCCATAAATACTTCAGACGTTCATACGGACAGCCCGAAAACTGAAAATTTTGCAAAACCGGATGCAAAACGTACCGAACCAACAATCAACACAACAACTGCGGAAAATTCCGGATGGTCGCAAAGAACAGAAACAACACAAAACAGCGAACAGGCAAATGATAAATATCAAAGTTCCGCGCAAGGATTGCCGCAAAGCGGTCAAATTCCGTTCGGAATGAAAACTTTTTCAAGCCTAGCGCCAAAAACTGAACAATCAGAAGAAAAAACAAACCCTTTTTATAATGGCGGTGCCGTTCCGCCTAAAACAACGGTGGAAAGCACGGAATTCTACGACAATGATATTTACGATGATAACGGAACACCGGAAGACGAAGATATTGAAAAAGCCTGGAATTCTTATAATGAAGAGCAGTCTGCTGAAAAAACAGAAAAAGCAGAGGAAGAAATTGCCGCTGCTTACGAACAACAGGAAAACAGCGAAAACAAAGCTAATCCAATAGAAACTGCGGAAGAACTTCATAACAGCAATGAAATTTTTTCCGCTCCGGATGGTTTTTCAATCACCTTAGGAAAAATTTTCGGCACAGTTGTTGCTGATCTTGCGCCGGATTATCCAATGCTAAGTTCAGCGCTTATGCAAACAGGCAAATGGATTTTAAGCGGCAACAAGATTTCAACAACAATTGCTTCCGAATTTCAAAAAAACACAATTCAGAACGGACTTTCGCATATAAGAGAAGTTTTGAAAAGTTGTTCGCACGCTCCGCTCGATTTTGAAATAATTTTAAAAGAACCGGAGCCTGAACAAAAAGAAACGGAACTTCCGCCGCAAGTAAACATCCTTGTAAAAGCATTTAAAGGAAGCGTTATAGGCGGCAAAAAATAACAAAACTGGAGGAAATAATGAATCCCTTTGAACTTTTAAAAAATACATCCGCGTTGAAAGAACAGGCAGAAAAACTAAAGGAAGAAATGGCTTCTATTACAGCGGAAGGTTCTGCCGGCGGAAGAATGGTAACCGTAAAACTGAACGGACAATTTGAAATGCAAGAAATTCACCTTGACCCGCTTTGCGTGGACAACCGCGACATAAAAATGCTGGAAGATTTGATTGTTGCCGCACACCGCGACGCAATTTCCAAAGTGCAAGAGCAAATCAAAGAAAAATCAAATTCTATTCTTGGTGGCCTGAACATTCCGGGAATGGGATTTTAGAAGAGCGCAGATTACAACCTTGATGATTGAACTGCGGCTTATTGAAATTTCAAAATAACTGACGTATGTTCAAATCATCATTGAATAAAACCTAATAAAAGAGTAAGAGCAATGAACATTATAGATGAACTTACAGAAAGTTTTTCACGACTTCCCGGAATAGGAAAAAAAAGCGCAAGCCGAATAGTAAATCATCTTTTAAAAGCCGATTCAGTTTACGTTCAGAATTTTTCAAAGCAACTTGGCGAACTTCAGCAAAAAATAAAACCTTGCTCCATCTGCGGCTTTTGGACAGAAACCGATCCATGCCCGATTTGTTCAAATCCGTTACGCGACAAAAGCATAATTTGCGTAGTTGAACAGCCGCAGGATGTTCAGACAATAGAAAGCGCCGGCGATTTTTCCGGACTTTATCATGTTCTTGGCGGCGTAATTGCACCTTTGGACGGAATCGGCCCGGACCAACTGAACATTGCGAACCTTGTAAAACGTGTTCAAAACGATCAGGTTAAAGAAATCATAATCGCAACAAATCCCACTTTTGAAGGCGATGCAACCGCAATGTATTTGCAACGCCTTTTAAGCGAACATTCAGAAGTAAAAGTTACCCGTTTGGCAACAGGAATTCCAGTTGGCGGCGACCTTGAATATGCAGACAAACTTACGCTTGCCCGCAGTTTCAGAGGAAGAACAACGATTTAAAAGTAATGAATTGCGCCTAGTCCAAAAATAAAAAAAATATTACTTCAGCGAATATTCCACAGTTGTTACTACGCGAACGTTCTTTTTTTCTTCAAGACCGACTGCAACATCGTCAATGGAAAAAAGCCCTTGCGTTGCTTTTTTAATTTTACCGACTTTGCTTTTTGAATCGTGCGCAAACTGTTCGGCCGCTTCTCTTGCGTTTTCCGTTGCCTGAGCAATCATTTCCGGCTTTATGTTGTTTAATCCGGTAAATTCGTAAGAAATTTTGGAATCGTAATCCTGCTGAAGCGCAATTCCTTCGCCGGCAAGCTTTAAGGAATCCGCTTGCGTTTGCTTAACAACAGCAACTTTAGAAGTCCGCACAAGAATTGTTTCTTTTGCAATATAATTGTAAACAAGATTTTGCTTGTCAATATAAGGATTTACGGTATTATCCGTAATTTCCGGAGCTTGAACTGTATAATCAGCGGATTCCAAACCGTGATCATTTAAAAATTTGGTTATGACTGCTGTCTTTTTTTCTATATCAGATTGAATTTTAAGCAAATCGTTGCTTCCAACTGTAAATTTGATTGGCCAAATTGCCAAATCCGCATCAACTTCACGCTCTGCAAGCCCGCGGACAGTAACAGAACGGTCTTGTTTTACAATTCTTGTCATACCGGAAGCAAGAATTCCGGCCGCAATCACAAGTGCAAGAGCCAATGTAAGATGTGCTTTCATAAAAAATCCTCCAAAGTGTAAAAATATTATTCAATTCAGCGAAATGCGTTAGCGCTGGGAGCCCCGAAGTTGCGAAGCAATGAGCCGAAAGGCGAAGGGCGGACATAGCGACCCGAAGTTGAGCAACGCGAAACGAAGGGGAACGCCAAATTTATTTTTTTAATTTATTGTAAAGTTTTATTAAAAGTCCAACTTTTCCGAACAAAAGCCAGAAAAGAAAAGCCAAAAGCGCAATCAACGGAATTCCACAGATAAATATATAGAAGAAAACCGAAATAAATCCGCCGAAATAAGAAATTATGTTTGAAACAAAATGTCTGAAGCCATCGCCGAAATCCGGAAGCGCAAAACCGCCGCCCTGAGTTGCATTGTAAGGCAAAGCTACATAAATGCTTATTGTGGAAAAATCAATCTGCGATGAAAGACGTTTTAATCTGCCTTCCATAGATTCAATTTCCGACTGAACAGAATTCAGCTGACTTTCAACTTTAAGAATATCCTGCATTGAAGTTGCCTGCGACAAATAGCCGTTCAGTTTTTTGCGCAAAACTTTTTTTGTTTCAAGGCGCGTCTGCAAATCGTAAAACTGGTCAGAAACATCATCCGTGGAAATATTTTTATTTTTTACAGTTCCCAAAGTTCCAGCCGCATCCATTGCTTCGTCAAATTTTGCGGCGGGAATTCTTACCGTGTAATTTGAATTTTTTTCGCCGTTATTCGAATTTGAAATATAGCCGCCAAACTGTTTTACCCAGTTTTCAACTGCGGACTGCGCTTTTAACAAATCTGTAACTTCCAGCGAAATATTACCATTTTTAATAAGTTTGCGTTCAAATTCTTCCGCAGTTTCAGATGAATCAGGGCCAGCCGCAGCCAGTTCGCTTTTTGAAAATCTTGAAACTTCCGCAGAACTAGAAGCATTCACAACGTCATTCATTGCCGTTGGAGAAGCCATTTTTGCCATCCGCGCAGAAGAATTAATTGAAAGCGGAGCCGAATCGGCGTAAATCGCTTCTTCATATGCAAATTTTGTTTGCGCAGATTTTTTTGAACATCCGGCAAATCCAAAAATTAAAACAGAAAAACAAAACAACAAGGCTAAAATCTTTTTCATACTATGAAAATACATAAATTTTGCATAAGTTACAAGAAAATTTTATTAACCGCAAAATTGCGTTGCAACTGTTGTTTTTTTTCCGATTATTCACCAACAAAACATTTTATTGCTTTCGCTTTTGCCATAAAATAATTGTTTGTTTCATCGCCGGAAAGAAGCTTATAATTATTCTTTTTATAGTTATCGCACCAAGCAGCAACAGAATCTTCAAAATGATCTGTTGTTGAGCTTTCTCCGTAAACCAAATCAGAAGATTTTATATATGGTTCTATCATCTGCTGCCATTCATTAATTCTTTTCTGACTTTTTGACGCTTCAAAACCGCTTTTCGAATCGGAATATTCCACAAGATATTTTTTGTACAGATAAAGATATCTTGGAACTTTAAGCAATTTTTCCATAAGAGGAGCTTCTGAGCCCTTTCCCCATTCAATTGGATTTTTTGTTGCAGTATCGCCAAAACAGCCGGTTCCCAACGTGTTGTCATAATCGTAAGGTATAAAATACGCTTTTCCGCTTTTATCAAAATAAAAATAGAAGTTGTTGCCGTTTCTCCAATAGTCGTCATCCATTCCAAGAATTACGTTTATGGCATAAGTTCTAATGAACAAATCCACATCCATTTTCTCTTCATAGAATTGTTCTATAGAGTTTGTATCAGAATCAGAAAGCGCATTAAGTTCAGTTATAAAATTCACAAACTGAAGTTTTGCTTCATCAATATTTTTCTTGTCGGCTTTTAAATCATAACTATAGCGTTCGCTTTTGGTTTCATCCAAGTTGATTTTTTCAACTCCGAATTTTGAACTTTCCGTATCTGCAAAATCCGCTTTTCCAGAATTTGTATAAGTACATTTCCAAAGACTTCCTTTGTTATTTTTAAAATCGCCTGCATTTTCTTCGGTTGTTCTTGCTTTTAGGAACTGCTTATTTATATCTTCAATCATAGCGTAAATTCCGTAATCAAGCGTTTTTGGCGCAGAAACAGTTTTTGTTGAACCAAGCGGATTTTCGCTTTTGGAAGATGAATTATAATCTGTGATTGTTATAAAAAGATGTGCGTAAGAAGCGCGCGGCGAAGTCCAAATTTCGCAGTCGCGGAAATAATTATAGCAATAAATTTCGCGCGAATAGGTCGGGTCATCTTTAAATCGTTTTAAATTCAAGCCTTTTATACAACCGGAAAGTTTTTTATCTGTTTCAGAAAATTCTTCAAAATCCAATTTAAAATGCGCCTGCTGAAATTCGTCTGTTTCCCTCCCAGTCAGTTGCGGGCGGCAGCGGCTTGTATTTCCGCGAAGTCTGAATCCGATATTTTCGATTTGCCATTCAAGCTCGCCTTTTTTCATTTTAAAATCAGCTTTCACATATTCTTCATTTTTTTGATTTTGGTCATAATCCGAAAGAAGTTTATTCCACTGCTCCTGCGTAATTGTAATATTTATATCCGCAATCTTTTCTGTTGAAAAAATAAAATCAAGGCTTTTCTTGCGCGATTCGCTTATCAAAGGATAAACAATTTCTTCATCATCACCCTCGTATTGAATATCGGAAGAATCCGGATTGCCGGAATCCGTACTACAAGAAACAAACGCAAAAATCAAAAAAGAACTTAAAAGAGCAAAAAGAATTTTCTTTACATTCATAAATCAATGGTAAATTACAAATTTGAAATCCACAATTAAAAAGAACAAGAACGCGCAAAAAATAACAAATATTTACAAATTGGGCAAAATTTTAGAAAAAATCAGTTGGAAACAAAAGAATTGTCAATTTGAATTTCGTATTCATATTCAGGATTAAATTCCTTTGCTTTTTCTGTAAATTTTTGCAAAAGTTCTTCGTTGGAAAGTTTTAATCCGCTGGGGCGCAGAATTTCAAAGCAAAATTTTTTTTGATTTTCGTATTGAATCAAACGTACGTCATGCACGCTAAGATTTTTGTCAATTTCGTATGCCACATTTTTCAGAAATTCTTTAAAGCGAAAAGTTTCTTTATCCGACAAGTCAACAGGATCGATATGAATTGTTACAGAACAATGAAATCGCTCTGTAACCGCTTTTTCCGCATCATCAATAATCTGATGAATTTCAAAAAGATTAAGATTTCCGGGAACTTCCGCATGGAGCGAAATTATTTCGTGTCCCGGTCCGTACTCATGAATCAACAAATCATGAACGCCAATAATCGGTTTAAATTCCAGGACACAAGCTTCTATTTTTTTCGCCAGAGTTTTATCAGCAGGAATTCCAAGCAGAGGATTTATTGTTTCCTTTGCAGAATCAAATCCGTTTGCGATTATAAAAATAGACACAATAATTCCGGCGATTCCGTCAACAGAGCAATTAAGTTCCGGAAGAAAACTTTCTATTAAAACTGCCACAACAACAATTAAAGTTGAAAAAACATCGCTCAGCGAATCTTTTGCAGTAGCTTTTAGCGCGGCGGAATTTATTTTTTTGGAAAACTTTAAGTTAAGAGCGAACATAAAAAGTTTTACCAAAATTGAAGTAAAAAGAATAACTGTTACAAGTACAGATTTTTCTATGGGTTCCGGTTTTATCAATGTTTCTATAGAAGATTTTAAAAGTTCTGCACCAACAAAAATTATCAGAACAGAAACAATCAGACCGGCAATATATTCCATCCTGCCGTGCCCGAAAGGATGTTCATCATCTGCCTTTTCAGCGGAAACCTTAAAACCCAAAAAAGTAACAACAGAAGAAGCGACATCTGAACAGTTATTAAAAGCGTCAGCCATGACTGAAACAGAATTCGTAAAAATACCGGAAAGAAGTTTTATTACAAACAATAAAAAATTCAAAAGAATTCCCACCGTTCCGGAAATCATCCCGCATCTTTTCCGTTCTTCCGCATTGCTATCTATGCACATAAAAGTAAAAATATTAAAAAAGAGCGGAATAAACAAGTAAAAGTTAGCGGTAAAAAACTTTACGGAGGGGATTTTTTACTGTTTTAATATCCAATTGAAAATCCCTGTTGAATTCATTATATTTTTTTTATGGATTTATTGAAAAAACTTGAAGAATGTGAAAAACGCTACAAAGAAGTTCAAGCGTTGATTTTAGACCCGAATCTTGTAAAAGATCAGAAAAAATACAAAGACACAATGCGCGAAAACGGCTATCTTTCAGAGCTTTCGGAACTTTATGCAAAGTACAAAAAAGTTCTTTCTGGAATTCAGGAATCTAAGGAAATGATTACCAACGAAGACGATGCCGAAATGAAGGAAATGGCGCGCGAAGAGCTTAAAAAGCTTGAAGAGGAACAGCCGAAACTTGAAGAGGAAATTAAACTTAAACTTGTTCCGCCGGATCCGCTTGATGAAAAAAATATTATTCTGGAAAT
>CAYXDA010000063.1:0-10734 GCA_964463615.1 uncultured Treponema sp. | reverse complement strand
TTCTAGCAATTTTTTATTGTCCGATTCCGCTAATTCAATTTTTTTATCAATTTTAATTGCAAAAGAAATTTTTTCTTTTTCTAAAAGTGTAAATCCGTTCGTAAAAACAATTTTACATAACAGCGGACCAAAAGCTTTTATCTTTTCAGAATTTTCTTCTGTTTTTGCAGCAAGAATAAAATCTTCGAATAAAAGCTCAGCCTGCTTTTTTCCTTTTTTCATTTTTACCGGAAATGTTTTTCCTCCAAAAGAAACGGAATTTTCCTCTTTCTTTTCATCTTTTTTGCCTTCGCGTTCCCGTTGTTTTTTAGAAATATGCTGCTCATAGTCATCCGCCTGCAATTCCAGGGTTCTTCTTTTGCGGATATTTTCAAGTTTCTCCAATAAATCCGGTGAAATTTGCATTAAAATTGATTTTGTAAGCGGGGATACGCTCATTGCGTACATTCTGCTTGTGCGTACAATTTCGCCGGCAACAATATAAAGCGGATCCTGCTTGAACATTACAGAACCCGGATGAATAAAAATGTTGTCCGCTGTGAGCGATTGGTAGCATTCTTTCTTTTTTCGTATGCATACAAACTGAATCATTCCCGCTCCGATGCAAGTAAGGTAGTCGGCTTTGCTTCCTCCTCCGATTACCGGAATATTTAAATGAAAAATTATATCTTTAAGCTGCGAGTCAATATTCTCAATTTCGCGCATTATTTTTTCATCAAGATAATTTTTTTCGCAAAATTTTTCCTTTTTTTCGTTATCATCACATTTAAGCCATGCGTTAAAAAGATTCAGATAACTTACAAAATCTCCTTGCATATCGCGGAATGCATGGTGCGCTTTGCGGGCTTCCATTTCTTTTCCCGGCGGAAGAATGAACGGACTGCTGGTGCTAAGAAAAGATGCCGCCACAAGAATTTCTTCAAGTACGTCAGGGTAGCGCATAATCGATTCCACAATAATTCTGCTGATTCTCGGTTCAAGCGGGAATTCAACCATCATTTTTCCAATGGAAGAAAGAGAATTATCTTTGTCCAAAGCGCCAAGCATATTAAGCGTGTCAACCGCTCCATATATATTTTCAGTTCCCGGCGGCGAAATAAAATCAAAGCCGGCAAAATCCGTAATTCCTAAGTCCGCCATTTGAAGAACAACTTCACTTAAATCCGTGCGGTAAATTTCTTCAAGAGTATACATAGGCCGTGTTTCAAAATCTTTTTTATGGTAAAGCCTGTAGCAAGTGCCCGGTTTTGTTCTGCCGGCTCTTCCTCTACGCTGATTGCAGCTTGCTTTGCTTACTTGCGTTTCTACAAGACTGGATGTAAAAGTATGCGGATTATAAAAATTGAGCTTTGCAAGACCGGAATCAATTACATAAGTTATATCAGAAATAGTTATGGAAGTTTCCGCAATATTAGTTGAAATTATAACTTTTTTCTTTCCTTTAGGTGCCGGCAAAAAAACACGTTCCTGATCTTCTTTTGAAAGTCGTCCGTAAAGCGGCAAAGTATGAAGTTTTTTTGCAAAGGGCGCGCGATCTAAAAGCGACATGCAGTCTTTTATAATCTTTTCACCAGGTAAAAAGATAAGAATTCCGCCGTCATCACCATTCTGCAGAATCCGTTCAACCGTGCCTGAAATTTTTGCCAAAAGCGCTGCACTTGCGGTTTCGCTTATAGTGCTTGCCGATATTGCCGGCGGATCATAAACCATAGTAACAGGAAAAGTTTGCGTTTCAATAGTAACAATAGGGCAGTCATTAAAATATTTGCTGAACGCCTCTGCGTTTATAGTCGCAGAACTTACAATTACCTTGAATTCTTTCCGCTCTTCAAGAACACGTTTTAAAAGTCCAAGCACAAAGTCAATGTTCAAACTGCGTTCATGCGCTTCATCAACCATAATTACAGAATATTTTGAAAGCCACGGATCAAGTTTCATTTCCTGCAAAAGAATTCCGTCGGTCATAATTTTTATTTTTGTAGTTGAATCCGTTTTGTCTTCAAAACGCATTTTGTAACCAACAAGCCCCGGATAAGTTGTTCCAAGCTGCTTTGCTATAAATTCGCTCACGCTCAAAGCCGCGATTCGTCGGGGCTGTGTAACTGCAATCATTCCGGCAGCATCATAACCCGCTTCGTGCAGGATAATCGGAATCTGTGTAGTTTTTCCGGAACCGGTTGGACTTTGCACAACAACAACCTGATTGCTCTTCAGCGCTTCCAAAATCCGTTCTTTTTGCTCATAAACCGGAAGCGATTTGTAATCTATTTCCATATTGTAGTTTCCTTTATATTTTCAGTAATATTTTTTCTTGCCTGAATATAAGAAGCCCAGTTCGTTCTTCCAATTTCATTCAGATAATTTATAAAATCATTGTCAAGAAATTTTACAACAAATTCCCAGGCAGTGTTTATATACGTTGTAATAAATTTTGTTTCCGTAGATTCAATGTAAGGCGAAGGATTTTTTTTGTTTTTACAAAAAACAATTTTCATCATCATTCCGTCGCCGGTATTATCACGCGGATTTGCTGGATTCTTAAAATCAGGCTGCCATCTTTGTCCGCTGATTGTGTTTCCGTTCCCATATATTATAACTTTTTTTAAAAGATTTGTTTCACTTTCTCCGATAATTTCGCGTTCGCGCACAATATGAGGATGATTTGCCCAAAGAACATCAACGCATTTTTCTGTAAGTTCATAATAGTATTCCTTCCGTTTACTGCTTACCGGCAGAATGTATTCCGGCTCATCTGTATGAACAGAAAGAACCATCAGATCGCAAGGATTTTCCGCTCTGAGTTTTACCAGATATTCAATAAAATCATTCCAGTTAGTTCTGCTCGCAACAATATAATTCAAGTAAGAACGATAATCCGGTCTGTTCAAAATTTCTGTTACAGCAACAAAAAGAATTTTCCATTTTCCTTTTTTTATAATTTTATAAGAAATCGATTCATTCTGTTTTTCATTTATTCCGCAAAAGAAAACAGGCCGCTGCGAATCTTCAAAGTTCTTTTCCGTTTCCAAAGCCCATTTTCTTGTTTCAACAATTCCTGCCAGTCCTTGATCATTTGTGTGATTGTTCACATTCGAAAAAACATTAAAACCCGCATTTATTGCCGCCATAGGAAAAGAAGGCTGCATATTAAAGTTCGGATAAGACGAAAACGGCAGACTTTTTGCAACTGGCGCTTCAAGATTTGCAAAAGAAAAATCCGAATCCTGCAAAAAAGGCTTTATATCAAACCAAATTTTATCATAGTTTTTCATATTGTAATTTGGTTTGTGAGCCATAATGTCTCCCGCAAAAATCAAAGAAATACGCTCCTCTGGCTCTTCATGTTTTTCTTTAATTTTTTGCGTGGAAGTACACGACGCAACTAAAAAAGAGAGTAAAAAAAATGTAACCAAAAAAAATCTATTCAAACCATCTTATTATATCACGACAATTCGTATAGGAAAAGTACAGAAAAATTATATATAAGGACGGAGTCCGTCGTTCGCAAGTTTCTTGCTCACTTTTCAACAAAAGCCTAAAGTTTTTTGTTGACGCCAAAACAAAAAGGGCGGAGCCCCGCCCTCCGCCTCAAACGCCGCGTCGTTCATCGGAAGCCAAGTAAACTTGCCTTCCATTCACTCCTTGTCGTTTTCGTCTACCCACCCAGCGGGGCAAAAAGAAAAAACGCAACCAGCCCCGCAACGCCTCTGTTTAACTTCTGTAGCGTTAGATATAAATCAGATTTATTATGATTTTTATAAACAATCCAGCAAACTTATTATTTCCTTTTTGATATCGTCTTTTGTTTTTTGCGGATGTTTTTCCGGAAAGAATTCTCTCGGATTTACATCAAGTGCTTTTGCAATTCTGATGATTGTCATAACAGATGGCTTTTTCTTTCCGTTTTCAACGTTTGCCAGAAAACTTTGCGAAAAATTAGCTTTCGTTGCAAGTTCAAACTGTGATATCTTCTTTTCGATTCGTATTTTTCTTATTCGCTCGATTACTTGGTTCAAATCATCGTCATATTCCATAAAGAAAATATATTACTCTTTGGAGTATCTAACTATTTTTTATAGAGTATAATAATTGACAATTTATATTCTATAGAGTATAAATTAATTAAAAAGATGTTCTTCTGAATCTTTTTAAGGTTGAACTATAAAAAATATCGGAGGTTTTTACACAATGATTTTTGTATCTGCAATTTTTTCATTTATTCCTGGAATTGTATGTGGACATTTCGCTGGTTTCGGGACTGGTTTTTTGATTTATATAACAAGTGTTTTTGCAAGTTTTATAGGTTTTAAAATTGGTTCTGCAATAAAAAAATTTATAGGAAACTATTTTGTTTCTGCAAAAAGTTATAGCGATTTGTTTTTTGCAAAACTCTTTGCATTGTATGGTTCTCAAACTGTTGGTTTTCTAATCGGATTAGCCATTCCTGCTGCCATATTTTTCAACAATTTTGATATGGTTAAATGGGCATACGGTGAATAGGGAAAACTGTTGAGTAAGCTCTTTTTAACACAAATTATAAATTAGCATCAGCAAATTTTAGAGGAAAATAAATATGAAAATTAAATTTTTTACGAAAAAACGAATTTTAATTAGTGGTATTTTTATTTTTTTAGTTGTTCTGCTAGAAGTGTTTTTTGGAACACCGTCAGATGAAGGTGACGTTCAAAAACTTTCATCAAATGATGTTGAAAACAATGTAGTAAAACACGAAGAAGAAGTGCAAAAAGAAAATACTGAAAATTATGTTGTCAACTCATCTGATGAGATTATTCTTGATGTGCCGGAACCTAATCCTGCAAGCGATTTTATGTATCAACTGACTGATGACAGTAATGGAGTTCTTATAACTGCTTATATAGGAACAAATTCCGTTATTTCAATTCCGTCAGAAATAGAGGGACTTCCGGTTACAACTGTAAATGCGCTTTGTTCTGAAGATTATAAAGTAGAAACTTTTGTAAATCAAGTTTTCTTTCCTGATTCTGTCACAGATGTAGAAGATAGATTGTTTTGTGAGTGTACAAAGCTGAATTATGTACGGCTTTCTCAATCTTGTCCAAAGATTTCTTCCTATATGTTTTCTGAATGTAAGTCGTTGAAGTCCATTCAAATCCCCGAATGTGTAGTAACGATAGAAGATGGAGCCTTTTCTGGTACAGGATTTGCTTCCATAACAATTCCTGCGACTGTAACGAAATTTGGTAAATCTATATTTTCTGATTGTAAAAAATTGAATAATGTGAAATTGCCGGAAAATATGACTGTTATTCCAGAGCGTATGTTTAACTACTGCGAAATGTTGAGTGCTATAGAAATTCCAAATACTGTTAAGGAATTGGGAGAAAGCTGTTTTTCTAATTGTAAAGGCATTTCAGAGATAAAACTGCCGGAAAATCTTGAAAAAATAGGACGAGATTGCTTTTGGTACTGTGAAAAAATAGAATCTATAAAAATTCCTGATACAGTTACTGAAATAGGCGCTTCAGCATTTTGGAGTACTGGCATTACGGAACTTATTATTCCTGAATCTGTAAACACGGAAAAAATTGCTTTTGGTTTTGAAAGATATTTCAGCATTAATTTTATATATGGAATGGAAAAACTTGAAGTTCTTAGAATACCAAATTCTATAAAGACAATTGAGGATTTTTACGAACGAGACTTCTTTCCTGATTCGGTTAAGCGTACTTTGCGTTCTGTAAATTTGCCGGAATCGTTGGAACTTGTAAAAGGTGATGTATTTCAGAATATGGACAAACTGACTGAACTTATAATTCCTGATTCATTGAATAAAAATATATTCGACATTAATGCTGGAACTACTTTTTACGGAACTACAAAACTTCCTCTTTTGACTCAAAAAAGATTAAGAGAATTAGGATATACAGGTGATTTTGTAACTGTACAATATTAATTGTTTGACAAAGCCGGGAATGTACTCGGCTTTGTTTATAAATTACATAAATTTATGGGGGGGGGAAAGAATGATAATAACACTTGAATGCCCGCAGTGTCATAATAAAAAAGAAATGGATGTTCCAGAGATTGGTGATTTAATAACTGAAGCAGACATGGAACTTGATGAAAATCCCAATGACATTGATGTTTTTGAACGGAAAAAAGAGTACAAAGATTATCAATTACAGCATCCAAACAGTAAAATACATCTTATGACTTTAGAAATACAAGATTTTACTTGTTCAGAATGTGGCTATAAAGGGCTTGTTTCTGACTGTGATAATTGGAATGAAATTTGTTAAAAATTTTTGCACTAGTTTGCTCATTTTGAAAGAATCTTATTCGTAATAAGTATATTCCTTTAAACAACAACTCCCTATTACTCTTCAATAAAAGGAATTTGCATTTGCAACTATTGAATTTTTAGACTATTTTAGTATACTTTAGAGCGGAATTGTTTATGAGCGAAAAAGAAGATAAATTTCAAAAAATAATGGAACTTGAATCCGCTCTTGAAGAAATAAAAGATGTGGATGTCCTGCTTGAATCAATCCTTACAGAAGCCCGCTCAATCGTGAATGCGGATTCTGGCTCCATTTATATAGCAGAAAATTCAAACTTAAAAATAAAATATGCGCAAAACGATACTCAATTAAAAAAACTTCCTCCAGGAGAAAAACTTCCGTATCTTTTCTTTTCGTTTCCGATAAACAAATTTTCCATTGCCGGTTATGTTGCGGCAACAAAAGAATCTCTTATTATAGATGACGCGTACAAAATTTCTCCTGATAAGCCTTATAAATTCAATAAGGAAACAGATGCCGCTACAAAATACAGAACTCATTCCGTTTATACAATTCCTTTGGTTATGAATAACGGCGTTCTTATAGGTGTTCTTCAAATTATTAACAAACTTAATGCTGTCGGAAAAATTATAAAATTTACAAAAACAGATACTGTGTATTTGAATCATTTTGCACGGTTTGCCGTCCGCGCTTTGCAGCATGCTTATACAACCCGCGAAAATCACCGCAAAATGCTCAAGATGTCGGAATTCCGCGACCCGAAGGAAACTTTCCTGCATACGGAACGTGTTTCCAGCATTTCATTGGAAATATATGACCGCTGGGCATTTGAGCATAATGTTCCGGCGAAAGTTCAGTATGTTTACCGCGACAATTTAAAAATCGCGGCAAAATTCCACGATATCGGAAAAGTCGGCATTTCAGATTTGATATTAAAAAAGCCGGGCCGATTTGACGAAAACGAACGCAACGTTATAAAAGGTCATACTTGCATCGGCGCGCAGCTTTTTACGCCTTCAGAAACAGATGTGGATATAATGTGCCGCGATGTTGCTCTGTGCCATCATGAGCATTATGATGGCGGCGAAGGCGGCTATCCGGGAAAAGAGTACTATAACGGAAAATACGAAAATTTTCAGATAGATTCGCTCGTGGAAAAAAACGAACCGCTAAAAGGTTCCGAAATTCCTCTTGCTGCACGCATAGTTGCCGTTGCGGATGTTTTTGATGCGCTTTCGCATAAAAGATGCTACAAAGAATCCTGGTCGCTGGAAGATGCTTTTGCAGAAATTCAAAAATGTTCCGGCACTCAGTTTGATCCGGAAGTTGTAAGCGCTTTTATGAAAGTCCGCAGCCGCGTTGAAAAAATTCTTATGAATTACAGCGATTCTGAATGATGGAAATTGCTTTCTCGAAGCTTTTTATAAACTTTTCTAAATTTTCCTGATTATAATTTTTTTCTTTTTTTCCGCCAAAACCAAGGGCCGCAAGTTGTAAATTCAAATCTCTGTCCTGCATTCTGTATTTTATGCTGTTCTTTTCAAAAATAGTTCCGCGGTCATTTATTGTAGTTATATTTTCAGCAACAAGTTTTTCCGCCAAAATAATATCTTTCGTAATTACAAGACTTTTTGCGTCTGCATTGGCAATGATATAGTTGTCTGCGGCATCCTTTTTTGCAGGACAAACAATCATTTCGTAATCAGTATTTTCTTTTGCATTTTTTATTAAAATTTTTCTGTTTGCCGCAATTTTAAGCACGAATCCGTTGCTGCGGCAATATTTTGCGGCAAATTCCAAAACAAGAGTAGGGCAGTTGTCTGCATCAATATAAACTGAAATCATTTTAAAACCGAATCAATTTTTTCTATAAGAGATTTTGTAATTCTGTCTGCTTCCAAATCTACGGAATTATTTTCAAGCGCAGTCTGATATTTTACAGAGCGGCCTTTCGCCTTGTAAAGCTCATCGCTGAGCATAATTCCGGCTAAAATCGAAATTTTAAGAGGGTCAGAAAGCGCACCACCGGCCTCTATTTGCTTTACAATTCTTTTGTAATAACCGAGTATTTGTTCAAGATAAGATGTTTCTTCGTCTGCTTTGATTGAAAAAGACGTTCCTAATAAATCTATTTGAAGAGAACCTTTTGCCATAAGCTAAAAATTAAAAAATATCAAATTGTCCGTTGTCTTGCTCAGAATTTGTGTTTTCTGCCGGCTGCTCGGCAGTCTGATTCAAATCAAAAAAAGACGGCTGGTTTCCGCTGTCTGCAACTGTATTGCTGTTCTGCGAAAAGTCGTTTTCTTGTTGTGTTTGCTGTTCCTGAGCCGCATTTGAAGACGGATTGATGTTCTGCGGTTCTGTTTGAGCAGGATGTGCCTGCATCTGTTGAACTTGCTGTGAAAAAACTTGTTCAGTTGTATTGTTTTGAGCAACATTTTGCTGTTGCACAAAAGAAGCCTGACCGGCCGCTTTCAGTACAGAATTTTCTATAGAGTTAAGCCGGTCAAGCGCCTTTAGGATTCCACTTTCAATTTTGCTCTGGTCTGACTCAAAACTAGAAAGTTGCTCCGACTTGCTTGAAAGCGCATTTGTGAGCTCTGAACATTTACTGCGCAGAGCATCGTTTTCAGCCTGTAACTGTGCGATTTTTGCAACAGCACTTTCTACTTTTTGTTCAAGAAGCAAAACTTGATCAAGTGAAATCATATTTTCTTCCTTATGTTATGCTTTTAATGCTTTTTTAGCTGCTTCAACAACAGCCTTGAAAGCTACTGGATCTTCAATAGCCATGTTAGAAAGCGATTTTCTGTTGATCGCAATTCCAGCCTTTGTAAGACCATCGATAAAGCGAGAGTATGTAAGACCTTCATCACGTACCGCTGCATTGATACGTGCAATCCACAAAGCGCGGAAGTTGCCTTTGCGGTCGCGGCGGTCAACGTAAGCATGGTTTAAAGCCTTTACAACAGCATCTTTTGCTGGTTTATAGTTTGATTTTCTGTCGCCGATAAAACCTTTAGCAAGTTTCAAAATCTTTACGCGACGATTTTTTCTTTTTGATCCGTCTATTGCTCTTGACATATTCTATTCTCCATTAACCGTAAGGCAACATCTGCTTACGGATTTTCTTTGCGTCAGCTTCTGAAAGAATTCCAGATTCACGAAGCTGTCTTTTTCTTTTTGGTGAACGCTTTGTCAAGATATGACGAAGGTTCTGCTTCTTGTACTTGATTTTGCCAGTGCCAGTTGTTGAATAACGTTTGGCAGCAGACTTTTTTGTCTTCATTTTAGGCATTTTTTTTACCTCAATTCTTTTTATTTGGCTTTTGCAGAAATTGTCATGGACATTGTCTTTCCATCCATCGCTGGCTGTTTTTCCACAACATACGCTGAAGTAAGCCTTTTTAAAACTTTATTCAGGACATCGTAGCCAAGTTCGGTATGAGCAAGTTCACGTCCGCGGAAACGGATTGTAACCTTTACTTTATCGCCCTCGTCTAAAAATTCCTGTACATGCTTGGCTTTAGTATCAAGATCTCCAGGTCCGATTTTAGGCTGCATACGGATTTCTTTTAACTTAAGTACTTTCTGATTCTTTTTGGATTCTCGGAGCTTTTTTTCCTGTTCGAATCTGTACTTGCCATAATCAAGTATTTTACAAACCGGCGGGTTGGCATTCGGGCTAACCTCAACAAGGTCAAGATCCTTTTCCTTAGCCAATCTAAGAGCTTCCAGCGTAGGAACAATTCCCTTCTGATTGCCCTCGTCATCGATAAGTCGAACCTCGCGGACACGGATCATTTCGTTTATCCTTTGTCCTTTGTTGTTGTTTCTGTTGTCTTGGTATGCCAACTATCCTCCTCGTGTTTATAAAACACAAAATACATGTGAACGTAACTCTTATTATATATAAAAAACAACGCAAATGTCTAGACAACAAATTAATAATTAATGTTTTTTTAGGGCGCCTGCCCTACGGCCGCACTTCGTTGCGTCCTACCCCTCGGTACAATGCGCCCCGCATTCGCTGCGCATTTTTTTATTCAACCTTTGTAATAGTCATTGAGAAAAAAGTTTATGTCAATATCGTTTTCAGTTGTATTGCTGAATCTGATATTGTAATAATCATTGTCAAATGGTGTTTGTTCTGTTCTTTCATTTATAAAATTTCCTGAATTTTCACCGCCGCCTGTTATGTTTATTGTAACGGATGGATTTTTTAAATTTGCATTTTTCAGAGCGATTATTTTATCTATAATAAAAGACGAATTTTCCGGAATTATTATGTTTCCGGAAGTCAAGTCTGTTGTAGAGCCTGATTGCGCCGAAGCTAATTTTTTCTTGTAATGTTACTGGTGTTGTCCGGGCAGTTTGGAAAAAGAAAAGTTTGGAATGTTTTTCAGCGGGCGTTGCGGGCGGCGTTTGAGCCCGCAGGGTGGGGTAGACG
>CAYXDA010000062.1:0-10775 GCA_964463615.1 uncultured Treponema sp. | reverse complement strand
GAAGCGCATAAGGCTGATATTCAAAATGGAAAAAATTATTTGGTTGTGGATGATTTGATTGCAACCGGCGGAACTTTAACTGCTTCGCGTAATCTTATAGAGCAAGGCGGCGGAACTGTAAGCGACTTTTTTGGTGTTATCGGTTTGCCTGAACTTGATTTTGAAAAAACTCTTGCTCCATCAAAAGTGACAACACTTATAAATTACAGCGGAAAATAATTTATAAAAATCGTAAAAAACAAGAGGAAAATATGAGTGCATTAGCAAAAAATTATAAACCTATTCTTGGTGTGAAAGAAACAGAACACGCAATTGTTAGCATAAAAGATTTTTTTCAGATTTCTCTTTCTACAGAGTTGAATCTTACTCGTGTAACCGCACCGCTTTTTGTTCCTGCCGGAACAGGTATCAATGATGATTTGAATGGTGTTGAAAAACCTGTTTCTTTTGCTGCGAAAGGAATTGGCGGACAAAAAATGGAAATTGTGCAGTCGCTTGCAAAGTGGAAAAGACTTAAAGTTACGGAACTTGGATTAAAACCGGGTTTCGGAATTTATACTGATATGAATGCAATACGACCTGATGAAGAATTGGATGCGGTTCATTCTTTGTATGTTGACCAGTGGGACTGGTGTATGTGTATTGATGAAAAGGACAGAACAATTTTCTATCTTCAGGATATTGTTAAAAAAATTTACAATACAATTAAGCGCACCGAATTCTTCCTTTATGACCGCTATTCTGAACTTGAACCGGTTTTGCCTGGTGAAATTAAATTCGTTTATTCTGATGACTTGTTGCGCGAATATCCGAAACTTACTCCGAAAGAGCGGGAAAACGAAATCGCAAAAAAATATGGTGCGGTTTTTATTGCCGGAATTGGCGGAAAACTTCCTGACGGTTCAATTCATGACGGACGCGCTCCGGATTATGATGATTGGATTAGCGATGCCGGCGACGGACACGTTGGTTTGAACGGCGACATTATTGTTTGGAATGAAACTTTGGGCAGAGCGTTTGAGCTTTCCTCTATGGGAATTCGCGTAAGCCCAGAAAGTTTGCGAAGGCAGTTGCAGGAGCGCGGCTGCGAAGAGCGGGCAAAGCTTCCGTTCCAAAAAAAACTTTTGAACGGTGAACTTTCTTTTACTTTAGGCGGCGGAATCGGACAGTCCCGCTTGTGTATGTATCTTTTGCGAAAGGCGCACATTTGCGAAGTTCAGGTTAGTGAATGGCCTAAAACTGAATTGGAAGCATGTGCGAAAGCGGGGATTCCTGTTCTTTAATGGAAAAAATTTTTAATTTAAAAGCATCAGAAATTGAGCCGAAACTTGCAGAGTGCGTAAAAAAAGGCATGACGGAATTTTCTCTTTACGATTCTGAATATGCCGCAGACAAGCGCAAACTTTTAAGTTTTTTTAAGACTGTTGAAAAAACTGCGCCGGATTTGTTTGTTTCTGTGCTTGTGAAACCTGAAATTCTGGATATGGAACTTTGCCGGGAATGTTTGAATGTGAATTGTTCATTGGAAATTCCTTTTTATGTTCAGAAAAATGGACTTTTTGATAAAAAGTTTCTTGCGCGCCGTGCTTCCATGCTGAATAATTCCGGACTGGTTTTTGGTATTCAGCTTTTTTATGCAGATTTTGAAAAAGATTCCTTAAAAGCGTTTAAAGACAGATTGGATTTTACTGTTGAGCAGTTTCCCAATCATATTGTCTTTTTGCAGACTGAAGATTCTGACATTGCACAGACGGCGCATGTTCGCCAAACTTTTAGTGCGGAAGATATCCGGGCTGCAAGAAATATTGCATTTGCATGCCGGACTTTTTATTCAGCCGGGCGTGCGGTTCCTTGGTTTAACAGCGTTTTGTCCGCATTGAAAATATCGCCTTCCGCTTTTTTCTGTGATTTTGCAGAATGGCAGCGCTGCAATAACTGTGATTTTAATTCCGGATTTGAGCCGGAAAATACAAGTCATCATGAAATTGAAAAAATGCAGCTTCTTTTTTTGCAGCAGAAATTTGAAGAAAAGAAGAAAATGAATATGTTTACGGCATGCTCAGATATTGTCTGCCTGAACGGTGCTCTTAGCCGGCTTGTTTCTGATGGAACTGAATGTGTTTTGGAAACTTCCTATAATCCGGAAGAAATTTTCAGTCCGGAAGCAATGAATTTGGCATCTTTTGCAAATGATTTGTGTATGGAACACTGTACCGTAAAACTTTTTATAAACGAATGCGGAGAACCGGATTTTAAGGTTCTGTAATATTTTATTTGGTGATTGAAAGCTTTAAATCACTTTTTGAGTTTTGTAAGATGATTTTAAAATTTTCCACAACAGAAAAAATCCGCTTGGATGAATTTTTGCGCAGAGAAATTCCTTCTTCAATAAAGGACGGACAGGACGGAATTTTCAGCAATTCTAAAATAAGGCGACTTATTTTGGCCGGAACAGTTTTTGTTAATGGAAAACAAATTCGCAGACCTGCATTTGAACTTCGCGGGAAATCTTTTGTGCAAGTTGAATATGACAAAGAAAAATTTTTTTATGAAAAACAGCCGGATGATATAAAATTTGAACTTACAGAAAAAGATGTTCTTTTTGAAGATGAATACATAATTTGTGTAAATAAGCCGGCTCTGTTTCCTACTGAAGAAACTGTTGTGGGCGGATCTAAGCGGGACAATCTGCATGATGCGGTTGTGCGTTATTTATGGAAAAAAAATCCTGGATTGCGGAATCCGCCTTACGTTGGAATTATGCACAGGCTTGACAGGGAAACAAGCGGTGTGATTCTTTTTACAAAACAGCGGAGTATTAATAAAGATATTCAAAGAATGTTTTCTGAACACGATTTTATAAAAATCTATCTTGCGCTTTGTAAAAAATCAGAGATGCAAAATGAACCGCAAAAAAAATTTTGTGTTGAAATGTTTATGAATAGGATAAGTCCGAAAAGTCAGGCTTCAAAATGGGGTTCTGTTCAGGAAAAAAATGGCGGACTTTATTCAAAAACAGAATTTACGGTTCTTGGTGAAAAAAAATTTAAAGGAAAGGACTGTCTTTTGATTCAGGCAAATCTGTTTACAGGAAGAACGCATCAGATTCGCGTTCATTTGAGTTCTGAAGGAATACCCATTGTGGGCGACGTTCTTTACGGAGGAATTATGTCTGAACGAATTATGCTGCATTCGCAAAAATTGATATTTACGCATCCGGTTACAAAGGAAAAACTTTTTATAGAAGCGGAATGCGATTTTTTTTCGGATTAAAAGAACTTGTCTGAACTTGAAATTTTATATTTGAGAAAATTCTCTGAAAAGTTGGAATTCATCTTTATAAATTCTACTTGTCCTTATTTGTTATAACAGTTAAAATTAATAAATTTATTTTGAATTTTGGAGTTCACTTTGAATACTGGTTCAATTTTTGTGCAACAGCTTGTAAACGGCCTTTCGCTTGGAAGTATTTATGCGCTGATTGCGCTTGGCTATACAATGGTTTACGGGATTGTAAAACTTATTAATTTTGCGCACGGCGATGTTATGATGGTTGGTGCCTATGCCGGATATTTTGTTCTTATGGCTCTTGGAGCTACTGTTCCCGGAATGGCAGGCGCTTTTATTGCTGCAATGGTTATCTGCGGTTTTTTGGCAATTTTAATTGAACGTTTTGCGTACAGACCTTTGCGTCAGTCGCCACGTTTGAATTCTCTTATTACTGCGATTGCTGTTGAGCTTATTCTGCAGAATCTTATGCGTGTTCTTCCGTTTGTAGGACCAGATCCGCGACAATTTCCTACTATGAAAACAAGAAATTTCAGTTTTGGAATTATTTCTGTTTCAAATCTTCAGCTGACGGTAATTATTTCCAGTGCTATTCTTATGATTCTTTTGAACTTTCTTGTAAACCGCACAAAAACGGGAAAAGCGATGCAGGCTGTTTCTTTTGATTTGGAAGCCTCTGCTTTGATGGGAATCAATGTGAACCGAATAATTATGATCACTTTTGTTGTTGGTTCTGTTCTTGCTGGTGCCGGCGGAGTTTTGTATGCTACGGCTTATCCTCAAGTTGACCCGGTAATGGGTTATATTCCTGGATTAAAGGCTTTTGTTGCGGCTGTTCTTGGCGGTATCGGTTCCGTTCCTGGAGCGATGGCCGGCGGAATAATTCTTGGCGTTGCGGAAACTTTGACAAAAGGCTATTTGAGCAGCCAATATTCAGATGCAATTTCTTATATAATTTTGATTGTAATTCTTCTTGTAAAGCCGGCAGGTCTGTTCGGTAAAAAAACAACTGTAAAAGTGTAGGAGCGGGAAATGAAAAATAAATTTTTGCGAAATACTTTGATACTTGCGGTTGTTTCTGTGCTCATTATTGTAATCCCTACAGTTCTGACGGCAACTGGAATTATGGATGCGTATTCTTCCGGTGTGTTTGCGCTTGCCGGCATTTATGCAATCATGGCGATTAGCGTAAATATTATTTCCGGCATTACGGGGCAGTTGAGTCTTGGTCAGGCCGGTTTTATGGCTTTGGGCGCTTATGCTACAATTCTTTTGAATACAAATCTTCATTTGCCGCTTCCTGTTGCTGTAATTGCAGCCGGGCTCATAACTGCATTTTTTGGTTTTTTAATCGGTTTTCCGACCTTAAAGCTTGAAGGCGACTATCTTGCTATTGTTACGCTTGCTTTTGGCGAAATAATCCGCGTTGTTCTTGTGAATTTGAAAAATTTAACCGGTGGACCTAACGGAAAATCTTTTCCTACTGTTTTAACTTTGAATCCGACAATAGCGGTTCTTGTTGTTACAAGTGTTCTGGTGCTTATTATAGTGTGTGTGCAGAATATTATCCGCTCTTCTTTCGGGCGTGCAATTCTTGCGGTACGCGAAGATGAAATTGCCGCAAATTCTTGTGGAATACACGTTTTTCATTACAAAATGGCAGGATTTGTTCTTGCAAGTTTTGTAGCCGGAATTGGCGGTTCTCTTTATGTTATGTATGTTGGATTTATTAAACCGGAGCAGGCGGCATTTACAAAATCAATTGATTATCTTATTTTTGTTGTTCTTGGCGGAATGGGGTCTATGACAGGTTCTGTGCTTGCGGCGTACGTTTTGACTTATCTTCAGGAAGCGTTAAGATTTTTGCAGAATTACAGACTCCTTTTTTATCCGGTTGTGCTTATACTTGTTATGTTGTTCCGCCCTCAGGGACTTTTGGGAACAAAGGAATTCAGTTTTGTAAAAACGTTTGACTGGATTAAGGATGGCGGATTGAAGCGATTTTTTTCTTCAATTTCGGAAAAAATATTAAAAAAAAACGGAACTCGTAAATAAGGAGCAAACTAATGGCTGAAAAAAATCTTGTTTTGCAATGTTCTGATGTTCAGATTGTATTTGGCGGTCTTTGCGCAGTAAGTGATGCTTCTTTTGATTTGTTTGAAGGGGAACTTGTTGGTCTTATTGGTCCGAACGGAGCCGGAAAAACAACAATGTTCAATATGGTTTCTGGAATTTACACTCCGACTGGCGGACAAATTAATTTTTGGGACAAAAATGATAAGGTTCATATTATTAATAAATTCGGGCCGGCAAAACTGAATCAGCTTGGAATTGCGCGAACTTTTCAAAATATCAGACTATTCGGAAATCTTTCTGTAAAAGACAATGTTTTGATTGCTTTGCATAATCAGCGCAGAGCCGGCGCGTTTGACGTTCTTTTCAGAACTCCTAAATTCCGCAGAGATGAAAAAGTTATGTCAGAAAAAGTTATGCGTCTGCTTGAACTTTTTAAAATTGCCGAAAAAGCGGATGAAAAAGCAAAAAATTTGCCGTACGGCGAACAGAGAAAACTTGAAATTGTTCGCGCTCTTGCTTCTGATCCTAAACTTTTGCTTTTGGATGAACCTGCAGCCGGAATGAATCCTCAGGAAACGCAGGAACTTATGGATTTGATAGCATTTATAAGAAACGAATTTAAGCTTACAATTCTTCTTATTGAACATGATATGAAGCTTGTTATGGGAATTTGTGAACGGATTATGGTTTTGAACTACGGAAGAATTATTGCCGTAGGAAATCCTGAAGAAATCAGGGCGAATCCGGAAGTTGTAAAAGCATATTTAGGAAATAATTAGCGGGAGAATATTATGCTGCTTGAAGTAAAAGATTTGTGTGTGAGCTACGGTGCAATAAAAGCCTTGCGCGGAATAAGTTTTGAAGTTGAAAAAGGTGAGATAATAACTTTAATCGGTTCGAACGGTGCGGGAAAAACTACAACTTTGCATTCGGTTTCAAATATAATTAAAAAGCAGAGCGGAACTATTTTATTTGATGGCGAAGACATAACAAATCTTGCCGCTGATAAGATTGTTGCAAAAAAACTTATCCAAGTTCCGGAAGGACGCCGCGTATTTGCAAATCTTACTGTTCAGGAAAATCTTGAACTTGGTGCGTATTTGCGCAAAGACAAAGCCGGAGTTGCAAAAGATATGGAACATGTTTTTTCTCTTTTTCCGCGCTTGAAAGAACGCTTGAAGCAAGCTGCGGGAACGCTTTCCGGCGGCGAGCAGCAGATGCTTGCGATTGGACGTGCGCTTATGAGCCAGCCAGATCTTTTGCTTTTGGACGAACCTTCCATGGGGCTTGCTCCTATTCTTGTTGATGAAATTTTTGAAATCATTAAAAGAATTAATGCCGACGGAACTACAATACTTTTGGTAGAACAGAATGCGTTTAAAGCACTTTCCATTGCGGACAGAGCGTATGTTCTGGAAACCGGGGAAATTACAAAAGCCGGAAAAGCGGATGAACTTTTAAATGATGATTCGGTAAAAAAAGCGTATCTTGGCGGATAAATTTTTATTGGAATTTTATTTGTCTTGAACGGCCGTAAGTGAAAAAAAATCTGATTGCGTTTGCTTTTTATGTTTGCAATCATTGAAAAACTTGCGGTTGCGTTAGCGATTGTAGTGGTGAGCCGAAGGCGAAGTGCGAAGCACCGGAGCCACGAAAAGCGCGACGGCGAAGCCGGAACGCCCGAAAAAAATCTGCATGTTCTCTGAATCTTTTCGGTTAAAATTGCCACTTATCTGTATTTTTGTTATCATATAGAAAATGAATATGAACGATGTGCGTGCTGCTTCTTATGCGAAAAATGCAAAAGGCAGCGCGGAATCAGATAAAAAATCTGAATCTAAAAAAGAAATTAAAAATCTTGTGAATTCTTCGCTTGCTGATGTTAAGCCGTTTATTCCGCCCAGAGTGAATAAAATTGTTTCCGATGCAAAAAATGATGCAGAAAACGATAAGCCTCTTTTTAAGAATGTGAATGAAGAAGTCGGAAAAATTTTAGACAGAAAGGCAACTGATTATTTGAAATCCGGCGGGCTTGTAAAAGTTCCTGTTTCGCCAAAAGAAGCGGACGGAAGTGATTCTGTTTACAGGCGCGTTGCAAAATTTTTGCTTTTGATCGGAATTGATGAAGCTGCAAAAATTTTACCCCATCTTAGTCCTGAGCAGACTGAAAAAATTATTCCGGAAATTGCTTCTATCCGAAGTGTTTCGCCTGAAGAGTCGGAAGTTATCCTTGAAGAATTCCGCGGACTTTTGGAAAAATCGCGTGAATCCGGAGGAATTGAAACTGCGCGGGAAATTCTTGAAAAAGCGTATGGTCCGGAAAAAGCGCGGGAAATGCTTGAAAAAGCGGCTCCTTTTAATGGCGCAAAACCTTTTGATTATTTGAATGATGCGGACAGCGAAAGAATTTTTTATCTTCTTTCTGATGAAACTGAGCAGATAAAAGCGCTTGTTTTAAGCAGGCTTGAACCTAAAAAGGCTGCCAGCGTAATTAATTTGATGAAACCCCAGGAAAAAGCGGATGTTGTTATGCGTCTTGCAAAAATGGAACCGGTCAGTCCGGAGGTTTTGCACCGCGTAGATCAGGCGATGCACGAAAAGTCACTTGCACAGACAACTGAAAAGGCGGAAAAAATTGACGGAAGAAATGCGCTTGCGGCAATTTTGAAAAAGATGAATCCTGTTGCAGAAGATGAAATTTTGGCGAATCTTGCGGAAGAAGATCCTTCTCTTGGCGAAGATTTGCGCCGCCGTCTTTTTACTATTGAAGATGTTGTGAACGCAGATGATAAGTTTGTTCAAGCAAAATTGCGCGAAATGTCTGATGCGGAAATTGCGATGCTTGTTGCGCAAAAACCGGATGATTTTAAAGAAAAGATTCTTAGTTGTATTTCTGCCGGAAGACGTCAGCTTGTGCGCGAAGAGCAGGAAATCAATTCGCCTTACAGAAGGGCGGATTGCGAGCGTGTTACTTCTCAATTTTTCAGCGTTTTGCGCCGCGCGTATGAGCATGGAGAACTTATAATAAAAGGAAGGAATGAGGAAGATTATGTTTAAGAATAAAATAAAAGATTCGTACAAAGGTTTTGAGCTTATTTCTGAAACTGAAATTCCGGATTGTTCTTCTGTTGCGCTTTATTTGCGCCACAAAAAAACAGGACTTGAAGTATTTCATCTTTTGAATGATGATTCTGAAAATCTTTTTGCTTTTGCGTTCCGCACTCCTGTGAAAAATTCTACCGGAGCGGCGCACATTACGGAACATTCGGTTTTTTGCGGTTCCGAAAAATTTCCGCTGAAAGAGCCTTTTACGAATATGATGAATCAGAGTGTGAACACTTTTTTGAATGCGCTTACTTATTCAGATAAGACGGTTTATCCGGCTTCCTCAACTGTAAAAGAAGATTATTTTAATTTGATGAATGTTTACGGCGATGCTGTGTTTTTTCCTCTTTTAAAAAAAGAAGCCTTTTTGCAGGAAGCGCACAGAATAGAACTTGATGAAAACGGAAAGCCTTCTGTACAGGGGGTTGTTTATAACGAAATGAAAGGATCCTATTCATCTTTTGAATCTGTTGCAAACGATATTCAGCTTAGAAGTCTTTTTCCTGATACTAACTATGCTTTTGATTCCGGCGGTGATCCTTTGGTGATTCCGGATTTTACTTATGATGCGTTCAAATCTTTTCATAAAAAATATTACCGCCCGGATAATTGTCTTGTTTTTTTATACGGAAATATTTCTACGGAAGAACAGCTTGATTTTTTGCAGAGCCATTTTTTGGATAGACTTGAAAAATGTTTTGCGCAGCCGGAGTTTTCTGATTATTATCCGGATGTTCCGAAAGAATTTGAAGAAATTGAAACTCCGCCACTTCAGGATGCGCCTATTAAAATTGTGGAAACTGCACCTTCCACCGGAGCGACTGGTTCTACCGTTACGGTGAATTGGCTTTGCGGACTTACAAAAAATCTTTCAAGTTATATAGAAGCGGCTTTTATGTCTGAAGTTCTTGCCGGACATGATGCATCGCCGCTTTCCAAGGCTCTTATTGATTCTGATTTGGGTGATGATATGGCGCCTTTGAGCGGAGTTACAAACGAAACCCGCAATTTTACAGTTTCATTCGGATTGCACGGCGTAAAGCGCATTAATGAAAAAAAAGTATATAAACTGATTTTTTCTACTCTTGAAAAAATTTGCAGGAACGGAATCAGTAAAGCGGATATTGATGCGGCTTTGATGAGCGCTGAATTTGCAAACCGAGAAGTTGTGCGTGCCGGAGGACCGTATTCGCTTGTTTTGTTGGACCGTGCGCTTAATGGCTGGAATTATGGAAGAAATCCTGCTGAAATGCTTTTGTTCCGAGATGAGTTTGAAAAAATCCGAAAAAATGTTGAAAATGATTCTGATTATGTTGTAAATCTTGTAAAGCGATTCATGCTTGAAAATCCGAGAGTTTCTTATGTTACTGTGCGGCCTTCAAAGTCGTATCTTTTGAAGCGTGCAAAGAAAGAAAAGAAACTTCTTGAAAAATTAGTTAAAAATGCGGATTTGAATCAGATAAAAAAAGATTTGGAACTTCTTCATTCTTATCAAAATCATCATGAAACTTCTGAAGAACTTGCATGTATTCCGCGTTTGAAGATTTCTTCGCTCTCTACAGAATTTGAGCGGATTCAGACAAAAATCGTAAAGGTAAAATCTTTCGCGGCTGATGATGTCGCTGTCTTTGTGAATAAAGAAGAAACGAACGGAATCGGCTATCTTGAAGTTTGTTTTCCGTTGGACAGTCTTTCTCCTGAAGAATATATGTATCTGCCGTTTTTTTCGTACTGTGCTTCTAATGTTGGCTGGAACGGAAAAGATTGGACGGAGTGCGCGCAGGATACCGCAGTTTATACCGGAGGAATTTTTACAAGACTTTTAACTTCGCAAAAGTCCGATACAAAACGGGCAAAAAAGATGGAAGAAAAATTAAAAGATTTTAATGTTGTTGGCCGCGACTGGATTATTTTTACTTTGCGATATCTTGATGAAAAACTGGAAGATTCTCTTTCGCTATTTGCGGAAAGTGTTTCTTCTTATGAGTTTAATGATTTTAAGCGTTTGAAAAACTTGCTTGCAGAATTTTCGGGCTCATTAAAAGCGTCTGTTGTGCCGCACGGAAACCGTTTTGCTTCCAGAAGAGTTCAGTGTTCAAAAAATCATTCAGGGACTGTGAATGAATTATGGAACGGGCTTTCGCAGTTGTTTTTTCTTAATAAGATTGCAAAGCAGCCGGTTGAACAGATAAAAGAAAAATTTGTTTCCATTAAAAATAAACTTTTTAAAGCCGGTGGAATTCTTCACCTTACTGCGGATGAAAATACGATGAATATTTCTATGAAAAAACTTCCGGAATTTATTC
>CAYXDA010000061.1:0-10779 GCA_964463615.1 uncultured Treponema sp. | reverse complement strand
GCCTTCCAAGCTGATGACGAGGGTTCGACTCCCTTCTACCGCTTAAAAAAAAGGTTTCCCGATTGGAAACCTTTTTTTTATTAACATAAAAATACTTTTCTACTGTAACAACAGACATATTTAGGTTATAATTTTAATATTATTATTTGGAGGAAAAAGAATGGAAAAACTTTTTCACATTAACGAAAGAGGCTCATCAATAAGCAAAGAGATTATTGGTGGTGTAACGACTTTTCTTGCTATGGCGTACATTCTTGCGGTAAACCCAGGAATTCTGTCTGCTTCAGGAATGGAGTTTAACGCTGTATTTACAGCTACTGCTGTTTCTGCTTTTATTGCAACATTGATAATGGCGTTCTTGGCAAATCTTCCGGTTGCGCTTGCTCCGGGACTTGGTTTGAACGCGTTTTTCACATATTCAGTTGTACTTGGAATGGGATGTTCCTGGCAATTTGCTTTGACAGCCGTATTTGCAGAAGGTATTATTTTTATCCTTCTTTCATTATTCGGTATACGAGAAGCGATTATAAATGCAATTCCTGCAACAATGAAAAAAGCTGTTTCTGTCGGAATCGGTCTTTTTATTACAATTATCGGACTTGTAAATGCCGGAATTTGTTCAACAGATACAGGAACAACAATCGGATTTGTAAACTTCACGCTTGACCATTCAACAGCAATTGTTGCAGTTATAGGCTTGATTATTACTATTGCTCTATATATTTTGAAAGTACCTGGAGCAGTCCTTATAGGAATTGCGCTTACAACAATTATCGGAATTCCTTTCGGAGTAACAAAAATTCCGGAAAACTTCAAACCGTTTTCTACACCAGCCGCTCCTTATTTTTTTGCATTCGAATGGAAAAATGCCCTTTCCATTAAATTCATTGTAGTTCTTATAACTTTCTTGTTTACAGACTTGTTTGACACAATCGGAACTTTAATGGGCGTTACAGAACAAGCAAAACTTACAGATGAAAAAGGTAACATTCCAAACGCAAAGGGAGCTTTGCTCGCAGACGCAATCGGAACTGTTGCAGGTGCTTGTCTTGGAACTTCCACTGTAACTTCATTTGTTGAATCAACTTCTGGTGTTGCTGCCGGCGCAAAGACAGGACTTGCATCTGTTGTAACAGGTGTTCTGTTCCTTGCAGCGCTTTTCCTTAATCCGCTCTTTGCTCTTATTCCGGCTGCGGCAACTGCACCAGCTCTTATTTTTGTCGGATATCTTATGATGCAAAATGTAAAATCAATTGAATTCACAGATCCTACAGAAGGAATTCCGGCTTTTATTACAATTATGACAATGCCGTTTGCATATTCAATTTCAAAAGGTATTATGTGGGGAATGATTTCTTTTGTCCTTTGCAAAACTTGCGGAAAAAAAGCAAAAGAAGTTCCTGTTGTAACTTGGGTTTTAGCACTGATATTCATTGCAGACATTATTTTTGAAGCCTGCAAGTAATTCTTAAATATGCAGATTGCCGGAATTTGACCGGACAATCTGCATATATTAATTTATCTGTACTTATGAGTGAATTAGTTTACAAACGCCCTACTTGGGATGAATATTTTATGGAAGTAAGCCGCACTATTGCAAAACGAGCAACTTGTGACAGAGGCAGAAGCGGCTGTGTAATTGCACGGGATCATCAAATTCTTGTAACAGGATATGTCGGAAGCCCGGCCGGACTACCTCATTGCGATGATGTAGGACATCTTTTAAAAAAAACAATCCATGAAGATGGGACTGTAACAAATCACTGCGTAAGAACTGTTCATGCGGAACAAAATGCAATCTGCCAAGCGGCAAAACGCGGCATTTCTATTAACGGCGGAACAGTTTACTGCAAAATGACTCCTTGCCGCACGTGCGCAATGCTGCTGATAAATTGCGGAATAAAACGTGTAGTCTGCGAAAAACACTACCATGACGAGGAAGATTCTTTGAAAATGTTCAGGGATGTAGGAATTCAAATTGAACATTTGGAAGATTCTGTACAAACATACGAAAATATGTAATCTTCAGGAATTCTCTGCAAAATTGCGGCAAATTCCTGAAAAATCAAAACAAATTATTCTTCTTCTCCGGACGCTTTATTTTCAAACTTAGTGAATTCCGGAAAGAACATCATCTCAACTTCACCTGTAGCTCCGTTTCGCTGCTTTGCAACAATGCACTTTGCATCTTGAACCGGATTTTTTTCTTCCGTAATTTTCCTGTCTCGATGAAGAAACAAAACAACATCGGCATCCTGTTCAATAGAGCCAGAACCTCTAAGCTGTGCAAGATTCGGTTCCTGACCTTCTGCATCGCGGGCAACCTGACAAAGAGCTACTATAGGAACATCTAGTTCACGCGCAAGAGATTTTAAGGATTTTGAAATTTCTGAAACATTTTCCCAGGTATTTTGACTAGGATTGTCCAGCGTAATCAGACCTATATAGTCAATAAAAATAATCTGAACGTTATGATTTGCAACCATTCTGCGCGCGCACGCACGTAAATCCAAAAGCCCCATATTCGGAGTGTCGCAAATATAAAGCGGAGAATTATAGCAAACCCCCGCCGCATCCTGAATGCGCTGAATTTCGTTATATCCAAGCATTCCTTTCCTGATTTTATTGCTCGGAATTCTTGCAACTTGAGAAAAAAGTCTCTGACCAATTGACTGATATGACATTTCAAGAGAGAAAAAACCGCAAGGAATTTTCTTTTCCACAGCAATTGTCTGCATCATGGAAAGCGCAAAAGCCGTTTTTCCGATTGAAGGACGCGCTCCTATAATTATAAGTTCTGATTTTTGAAACCCGCTTGTCATGGAATCAAGTCTGGCAATTCCGGAAGGAATTCCTGTCAGATCACCGTTTTTCTTGCAATGAGCTTCTACAATTTGAATCGTTTCGTTTACAACCTGATGCATATCATACATCTTTGAAGTTTCAGAATTTTCTGTAAGGGCAAAAATCTGTTTTTCCGCATTTTCAAGGATAACTTTTGCCGTTTTTGCCTCATCAAAAGCAGAACCGCGCAAATCAGATGAAACTTTTATTAATTCGCGGCGCATAGCACAATCAAGAATTATGTCAACATAGTAGCTTATATTTGCGGATGTGGAAACAACACTTGTAAGAGATGCTATATATGCTGCCCCTCCGGCCTGTTCAAGTTTTTTCATTTTTTCAAGTTCATTGGAAACTGCCAGAGTATCACCCGTTATATTCTGTTTTAAGAGCGAAAGCATTGATTCAAAAACAAGCTGATTTTGAAAGGAATAAAAATGACTGGGACGAAGCCGTGAAACAACAACATCCATTATATTCCAATCAAAAAGAATTGCGCTAAGAGTAGCCTGTTCCGCATCAAGATTATGCGGAGGAACTTTATCTTTTAATTCAACAGCCATTTTTCCTCCAAAACAAAAAAATTATTATACACAAGATATAAACATAATATGCACAAGTTATCCACAAATGGACAAATTGCCCAAAGACAACAAAGGCGATGACCTCGAATGAATCATCGCCTTTAACTTTCTAAAGTTCAGAAAAATTACTCAGCTTCAGGTTCTTCAGAAGAAGCTTCTGCAGCAGCTTCTGTCTTTTCTGCTTTCTTAGCAGCAGGAGCAGGTTTTGAACCAGGAACAACCTGAGCTTTTACAGAAATTTTTATTTCAGCAACAGCAGCTTCGTAAAGTCTTACAGTAGCATGATAATTTCCTACAGACTTGATTGAAAGTCCAGGAATTTCAATTCTCTTTCTTTCAATTTCAAATCCAAGTTTGCTCAAAGCTTCTGAAATAACTGTAGATGTTACAGCACCATAAAGTTTTCCGTTTGAACCAGCCGGCATTTCAAGAACAACTTCTGCAGCTTCAAGCTTTTCTTTAAGACTTTTTGCATTCTGACGCTTAATTTCCTTGCGTGCTTCAATTTCCGCTTTCTTTGCTTCAAACATTGCGGCTGTTGTTTCATTGTAAACTACGACAAGATTGCGCGGAAGCAAATAATTGCGTGCATAACCAGTGGCAACATTTTTTACGTCGCCTTCTTCTCCAAGATGTTTTACATCTTCATTAAGAATAACTTTCATTTTTCAAGCTCCTATTGATTTTCATGAACTGGCGTCACCAGGAGTTGGATCGTCAATTCAGATTTTTTTTATAAAATTAGTCTGCAACAAAAGGAAGCAGACAAATTGCGCGGGCACGTTTGATTGCACCTGCAAGTTCACGCTGATGTTTTGCACAAGTTCCAGTGATACGGCGAGGAAGAATTTTTCCACGTTCTGTTGTAAAGCGACGAAGAGCATCTGCATCTTTATAGTCGATTTTTGTTTTATTAGCACAGAAACGGCAAACCTTTTTGCGGAAAAATGTCTTTCCTTTGCCACGACCGTTTTCACGAGCTTCGTCTTCGCGGCCTTCATTTTCTACAACTGGCTTTTTTTCAGCCGGTTCTTTGTTTTCTTCATAAATATCTTTGTTTTCTTCTGACATAATTTACTCCAAATTAAAAAGGAATATCTTCCGGGAAATCGCTGCCTGCATTACCAAACGCTTCTCCTCCAAAATCTTGAGAAGGAGCAGATGTCGGCTGCTGAGCAAAATTGTTGTTTCTCGGCTGGAATCCGTTAGATGCACCCCCGGCAAAACTGTTCGAGTTCTGTCCGCCATCACCTCTTCCGCCTAAAAGCTGAACATTATTTGCAACTATTGTTACACGGCTAAAATTCTGACCGTCTTTTTGCCATCTGTCCTGCTTAAGATAACCATCAACAGCAATCTGCTTTCCCTTTGTAAGATAGGGTTTAAGGCTTTCCGCCTGTTTTCCCCACAGGGTAACATCAAAGAAATTTGCTTCTTCAACCCAGTTTCCGCTTGCAGAATCTTTTCTGCTGCGGTTTACAGCGATACTTATATTTGCCCTAGCCTGTCCGTTTGCAACATAACCGAAAGAACGCTCATCGCTTCCTACGTCCCGTGTCAATCGTCCTACTAAAACAACATGATTAAGATCTGTCGCCATAACTGTACCCCTTTTTTAATGTTTGTTATTTTTCTTCAAGTTTTACGAAAAGGTATTTCAAAAGATTCTGCTGAATCTTGAATGCCTTGTCCAATTCTGTAATCTTATCAGGATTAAGTTTTAAAGTGAAAAGAACAAAATGTCCGCGTTTCTCTTTGTTGATCTCGTAAGTAAGATCACGGTCTCCGAACACTTTTTCTTCTTCGATTTCTGCACCGTTTTCTTTAAGCGCATTGCGTACTTCTTCAGCAGCAGCTTTTGACTTTTCTTCATCAATCGGGAAGATAGTCATCAATTCATACTTTCTCATTTTTTGTCTCCTTATGGACTTATGGAAGCTCATACAAGCTCCAAGGGGTGTTCTTAAATGATATCATTTTTAACAACAGGAAGTCAATGTAAAGAAATCACGTTTTTCAAAAATTAATTGACCCCGTCAAGTCTGCACATTATAATCTGATGTATGTTTTTATCTGTTCGAAATAAAACTATGGAAAGAAAGAGATTAAGAAAATATCTGCTGACATTTCTGCTTGTTACAGCGGTATCCGCACTCAATGCACAAAAAGAAACAAAATCCGAACAATATGAAAGGATTATTAAAGAAGGCAACGTAAAAGAAATTACAAGCATGTTCAAAAAAGGAAATAACATTCAGAATTCAAAAATAGGAGAAACAAAAGATTCTCTTGTCATGACAGCTCTGAAATATGATCGGGAACCTGCTATAATTTCACTTCTGTTCCGTGCAGGCTGTTCCGCAAAAGACACAAACAATAAAAAACAGAATGCCCTTATGTACGCATGCCTTTATTCTTCCAATAAAGATTCAATAAACCTTATATTAAAAAAGACAACCAGCAAAAGAAACGTCAAAAAGAAGCTTTTAAAAGTTGATGCCGAAAAAAAAAGTGCATGGAATTATGCCCATGAAAACAAAAGTTCCGTTGCACTTGAAATAATTTCAGAATATTTTACGGAAGAAAAAAAAGAAACAAAATCCGAAAATGAAATTATTGTAATTAAATCAGAACCAGAAATTGAAGAACCCAAGGATTTAACTCCTCAGACTAAAATTGAAGAAGTTTTAATTCCGGAACCAACACCAGAGCCGGAAATCATGACTGAAGAACCGGAACCTGTTCAGGAACAGGAAAACAAACCGGAAAAAGAGCAACAACAAGAAACAATCAATGAACCGGAAAACATTCCGGCCTCAAAACTTGTTGACACAGAAAAATATGACAAAGTCTATCTTTATGATTTTGTTCCAACCGAAGAAGAACCGGAACCAGAAGAAGATGATGGAACGCAAGAACTTGAGATTGTTGAAAATCCCGACGAAAAGGACAAAGACGGCAGAACAGCGCTTATGATTGCCGCGAAGAACGGAAACGACTGGCAGATCCGCTCTCTTATAAAATCAGACGCAAAAACAGACATTCAGGACAAAGACGGCTGGACAGCACTGATGTATGCAGTGCGCTACCAAAATAATATAGAAGTCGTAAACATTCTTCTTGAAGCGGGTGCAAATCCGAACATAAAAAACAAATACGGAATAAACGCAATGCAGTTTGCCGCAGGCTATTCAGAAAATCCTGAAATACTAAAAAAACTTTTGGCCGTGTCAAAATCTACTGCAGACGACATATTCAAGGCGTATATTATGGCAATAACTACAAGCACAGAAAGCACTGTTACGCAAATTTCAAAACTAAAGGTCTTTGTTTCATATAATGTTCCTCAAAACAGGTTTTACGAAGGAAGAACACCTTTGATGTATGCGGCAGAATTTTCATCTTCAACACAGACGTTAAAATTTCTTATGGACAACGGAGCCACAGCAGAACTCAGAGCTCCAAACGGAAAGACAGCATTTGATTACGCACAATCAAATAAACTTTTAAAACACGATAAAATCTACTGGTCTTTGAACCAGCACTAAGGCAGACAAATGAGAATAACAGGCGGAAAACTAAAAGGAAGAGTTATAAAGTGTCCGGACGGAATCATCAGACCGGCAATGGACAGAATGAGAGAATCTGTTTTTGCAGTTCTTGGAGATTTAAGCGGAAAATCATGGCTGGACTTGTTCAGCGGATCCGGCACAATAGCAATCGAGGCAGTTTCGCGAGGTGCGGAACATGTTGAACTTTGTGAAAAAGACAAAATAAAAATAAACACAATCTTAGAAAATGTTTCAGTAACAGAAACTCAATGCGGAGTAAAAATTCAATGTCATTTTATGCCGGTTGAATATTTTATAAAAAGATGCAAAAACTCGTTCGACTACATTTTCTTCGATCCGCCGTTCCCTTATAAATTTCATGAACAGCTTGTTCTTGAGGCAGACAAAAAAGGAATGCTGAACAAAGATGGAACAATTTTAGTCCACCGCCCGGAAGAACATTTTATGCCAGAGAAAATAGGAAATCTTACAAGAACTGATCAAAGAATATACGGCCGTTCGATTGTGGATTTTTATTCGTACAAACAGTAGTACAAAAAAGTATTACAAATAATAATAAGAAAAATTGACAAACTATTTTTTTTTGATAATATAATTTAGGTAGACTTTTACGGAAATTTAAGAATACTTGGAAAACCAATCTCCAAGGAAAACTTTATTTCAAGGATATGTAAAAACGATGAAAGATGACGAGTTAAAAACTCAAATCGACTCGAAACAGGGACAAGACGGCTTTATAAAAGTAACAGACAGTCCTGTTAAAACATTAACCTCAGAACAAAAAGTTATTCTTAATCGGAAAGGAAATGTTCTTTTCAATCAAGGACAAATTGAACAAGCGCGAAGAATATTCATTACAACAGGATATTCAGACGGACTTACAAGAGTCGGAGATTATTATCAAAAAAAGAATGAACCGTTAAAAGCGCTAAAGCAATATATTCTTGCACATAACAAGAATAAAGCAGAACCTATTTACGAAAAAATAGCACAAATCGTTTCATGCGAATTAAAAAATTAAAGCCTAATCAGGAAAAAAAAGAGGTAATTTTATGGGTGTAACGTTCAACGAAAACTTTGACATTGAGTTACAGGAAGTGTCGTTTCCCGCAACTGATGAACTACAAAAGAAAACAAACACAGAAAAAGATGAAAAAACAACTCTTATTTCCGAACTTTCCATTCAAGGCTACAAAAAAATAAAAGAGAACAATATAAACGACGCAAAAGAATATTTTAAAAGAATTCTTGAACTCGACGAAAACAATAATTACGCGCTTGTAGGACTGGGAGATTCAGCAAGAAAGCAAGGTAATTTTATAGAATCAATAAACTTCTATAACGAATGTCTAAAATATCACCCGGAAAACAGCTATGCGCTGTTCGGTCTTGCAGACTGTTATAAAGCAATGAACCAATTCAGCAAGGCGATTGCTATTTGGGAAGAATATCTGAAACACGACAATACAAACATAACAGTTCTTACAAGAATTGCAGACGCTTACAGAAAAATTCACGATTTTAAAAAATCAAAAGACATTTATCTGAAAGTCCTAGAATTTGAAGATGACAATGCCTACGCTCTTATCGGAATCGGACATCTGTTCTATGACTTTAAAAACTATAATGAAGCGTTGAAGTATTGGACAAAAATGTATTCTTTGCACAAAGAACATGTTGACATAAGAATTTTAACTTCAATCGGAAACTGTCACAGAAAATTAAAAACATTCAGCGGTGGAATTCCATATTTTGAAAAAGCGTTGGAACTTGATCCGGATAACTTCTATGCGCTTTTCGGACTTGCAGACTGCTACAGAGGCATGAATCTGCACTATAAATCAATAGAATATTGGAACAGAATTCTAAAAATCGATCCTAAAAATAAAGTTATTCTTACACGGCTTGGCGATGCTTACAGAAATGCAGGCGACTACAAAAAAGCAGAAGACTACTACTCCCGTGCATTGGACATTGATTTTGACATATACGCTGCAATGGGGCTTGCCCTTCTCTGCAAATGCGAAGAAAAATACGATGAAGCTATATACCGCTTCAAAACTTTAATCAGAAACGATCAGAAAAATTACAGGCTTTACATTGATCTTGCAGACTGCTATCTTAAGACAAACAAAAAAGAAAAAGCAATAGAAACGCTCGAATCGTTCAGATTGCTGGGACTGCACAGTTCAGCAGTAAATGAACTGCTTGTCAATACAAAAGCATAAATAACTTTCAAACTTATGGAAAAAATTATACTTTCCGGACTTTTGCCGGAAGAAATTACAGAACAGCTTTCTCTTACACAAAAGTTCCGAGGCCTTCAAATTTTTAAATGGATCGGAAACGGTGCCGACTCTTTTGAGAAAATGACAAACCTTTCAAAAGAAATACGCGCTGAACTCTGCAAAAAAGCAAGCGTTTACTCCTCCTCCGTTTCAAAAGTTTTAAAAGATCCTGACGGAACAATAAAACTGCAAATTTTACTAAAAGACGGAAATGCCGTTGAAACAGTTCTTTTAACGGATAAGGAAAACAGAAAAACCGCATGTGTTTCCTGCCAGGTAGGATGCGCTATGAAATGTGCCTTTTGTATGACAGGAACGCTTGGTCTTGCAAGAAATCTTGAACCGAACGAAATTGTTGAACAGTTTTTATTTCTTGAAAAAGAATGCGGACATTTGGATAATATTGTTTTTATGGGGATGGGCGAACCCATGCAAAATCTTTCTGCAATCCGCAAAGCAATAGCAGTTCTGACAGATGAACGCGGAAGAAATCTTTCCGGAAGAAGAATTACGATTTCAACATCAGGCATTGTAAAAGGTATATACGACCTTGCTGATAACGGTCCAAAAATACGCCTGGCAGTTTCACTGACAACAGCAGATTCTGAACTTAGGGAAAAAATTATGCCGGTTGCAAAAGGAAATCCTCTTCCGGAATTAAAAAAAGCAATTTCTTATTATGCAGAAAAAACAGGAAAAAGAGTTACTTTGGAAGCGGCTCTGCTAAAAAACAAAAATACAAGCCTTGAAAGCGCAAACCGCATGATAGATTTTGCAAAAGGAATGAATGTCAATATAAATCTTATTCCATGGAATCCAGTGCCGGGACTTGATTTTGAAGAACCGGAAATATCTGAAGTAAAAAATTTTGTAAATATATTGGAAAACGCCGGACTGAATGTTACTTTAAGAACCAGACGTGGAAGAAAAATAGGCGGAGCGTGCGGTCAGTTGGGAAAAACAGATGCGTAAAACTTTTGTTTTAAAAATTCAAAACCTGCAAACATTTTTCTTGAATTAACAGAGTTTCTCGCTTATAATTAATATTAGCAAATCAATGGAGTAAAGTATGCAGAAAAAGATATATGTAGCAGGAATGTTTGATCAAAACACAGCAGAAAAAGTAGATGCAGCCGTAAAAGGCGTCGCAGGAGTTACAAATGTTGTAGCAAATCCTGACAAATCTCAAGTTCTCGTTGATTTTGATGAAAGCGCTGCTGGTATTGAAGATGCTATTAACAAAGCAATTTCAAGCACTGGTGTTGAAGTTTTAGCATAAAATGACGCTTGTAATACTTGACGGACAAGCATTGAATCCCGGTGATTTAAGCTGGGATTTTTTTTACTCACACGCTGATGTTAAAGTTTATCAGCACACTCCCGAAAATCTTGTTGCCGAACGGATTGGCAATGCGGATGCTATCTTAATAAATAAAATAAATATAAATTCAAATCTTTTGAAAAATTGCAGGAATCTAAAATACATTGGAG